>CAYPUJ010000036.1:0-20842 GCA_964413805.1 uncultured Bacteroides sp.
TTGTGCTTGATAAATTGCTTTTCAACCGCATCGCGTCGCGCATGAAATGGCCAAGCTTATTCTGCAAAATGCTTTTTGTAGAAAGCTTCAATCGTATCGAATGGAATGCATTCCAGGTTGTCATACAAGTCCGTGTGGTCAGCCCCCGGTACAATGAGCAGTTCCTTGTTATCGCCTTGCAGTTGCTTGTAAGCATCTTCGCTGAAGTAGCGGGAGTGTGCTTTCTCTCCATGCACCAATAGGACGGCGTTGCGAATCTCATTGATGTAAGTCAGAATCGGCATATTGATAAACGAAAGGACGGCCGTTTTGTTGATGCCCTGAGTGGAATTGGGCGAGCGGTGATGGTATCCTCTTTCCGTTTTATAGTAATCATGATAGCGGCGTACAAAAAGAGGGGTATCATCGGAGACTGTCTCTATTACACCACCGTTACGTTCGTATGTGCCGCTTTGATAATCCCGGGTGCGCTGTTCGTTCAACTGTATGCGCAGGCGATACCGGTCGTCGGTGTCCATGCTGTCGAAATAGCCCTGTGCATTGACCCGGCTCATGTCGTACATCGTCACGGCTGTGGTTACCTTGATGCGCGGATCGTTGGCTGCCGCGTTCAGTGCGAATCCTCCCCATCCGCAAACGCCCAGGATGCCGACCTGTTCTGCAAGGACATCTTCCCTGCTGACCAGGTAATCTATTGCAGCACTGAAGTCTTCTGTGCTGATTTCCGGAGAAGTAAGGTTGCGGGGACTGCCACCACTTTCTCCATAGTAAGAAGGGTCAAAAGCAATGGTCAGGAAGCCACGTTCGGCCAATGCCTGTGCATAACGCCCTGAGACCTGTTCTTTCACAGCACCATAAGGGCCACAGACAGCAATGGCGGCAAGCCGGCCTTTGGCGGATTTCGGTTTGTAAAGGTCAGCCGCCAACGTGATACCATAGCGATTGTGGAATGTAATTTTACGATGCGTTACTTTGTCACTCTGTGGAAATGTCTTGTCCCACTTTTCGGTTAAATTCAATGTATCCATGTCTGATGAGTTTAAAGAACCGGATGCCATGACTGTTGTCATAGCCATAAGCATCCCGATAAAACAAATTGGTCTTCTCATTTTTTTGGTAATACTTATCATTGCGATTTATTTTAAAGTTCTATTTATCCGATGGCTTCAGACCGGACCTGCCTGCTACGGTGGTCATGGATGGTGTTACCGTGATAAAGCCACCTAACCAACAGACACGGCAAACAGTAATGTATCGTATAAGCTTTATATTCTCATATCCGTTGTATGATTACATTGCAAAGGTAGATAGTCTTGAGGAAACAGAGTTTGCCTGCAAGCTCAAAAAGCTTTGTTGGCAGGCTCAAAAGAGGAATAGAACATAAATGGATTTTTGTTTCAGCCCACTAACCCGATGCGTTCTGAACAGACAATCCAATTGGTTTTGTTCTGAAAAACGGTGTCGTGCTTATCCTGAACACATAAATAAAAGGTTCTAATTCCGTTGTTGAATTAGAACCTTTCTAAGTTGCGGTGCGGACGGGACTCGAACCCGCGACCCCCGGCGTGACAGGCCGATATTCTAACCAGCTGAACTACCGCACCATCATTTCTTGTTTCATTGCCATCTCTCTCGATTGCGAGTGCAAAGGTACGCATTAATTTTATATGTGCAATAGATTGGGAGACTTTTTTTCGAAAAAAATGTAGGTTTGGGCGGGGGCTTAGGTACGGATCTTTCATTTATCCTTCATTCTGAGCACATTAACAGTACACAGAATGCATTTCCGGGATACAGGCACGGAACGTGTTCGGTACAGGCAATCCGTTTGTTCGGTACAGGTGTGGAGCACGCTCCGTGCCTGTATCCCGGAAATGCATTATACGCACGTTGGAAGAAAGGCACAAGTTCATCCCGCGCAATTTCTGCTTTTAAACGAAAGAACCGTGCGGTTGGGAAAGTTATCGGGCTGTTTCAGGGAGTTTGGAGGGGATGTCCGGGCCGTTTGCAGCGGAGTAGGGAGGTGGGAAAATGACTACAGCACCACAGAGAGGCGTGGCTGCTGACGGTCTGGCAGCTGTGGAGCCATTCTCTGTGGTGCTGTATCAGCTTCGAATGATGCTTTTCTTTATCACTTTATGCCCAGTTTTGCCTTGATGTCGGCAGGAATGGCATCTTTGTGCACCAGGATGTTCATCGTCTTGTAGGCTACGAAAGCTTTCGAGGCATACCAGATGCCCTTGTATTTTCCGCTTTCACCCCAGGAGTTCTTCACCATGAAGTATTCCTTGCCGTTCTGGTCCGTGGCGATGCCATAGATGACCATGCCGTGGTCGTCGGTCGTTTCCCAGTTGTCGAAGGCCTCTTGGCGCATTTCCTGGGTAACGGTGATTTCGGGCATGGGTTTGCCGGTCAGTTCCTTGCGCTTGTCGGCGGCGGTGAGGCCGGTCCAGCGGGCCATGTCGGAGCCGGTCAGTTCGGCGCCACGTTCGGCATCGGGCATCACGGCGATGCCGTCGCGGGTGAAGCCGTCTTCGCTTACGTCACTGCCCCAGGCAAAGGTGTAGCCGGAGTTGACGGCATTCTCCATAACGGCCATGAACTCATCCAGCGGCAGGTTGTAGGAAAGTCCGTTGCGCCAGTTGTCTTGTATCTCGATGGCAAACTGTGTGTAGAACGGATGGTGTGTGAACGAAGTCAGCGACACGTAGTCGTCCGGGTTGAGGCCCAGCGAGGCGGCAAAACTCTGCGGGGTGTACTCTTTGCCCCGGTAGGTGAACTTTTCGGGGCATTTGCCTAGGTAGGTGTCGTAGATGGCGCTCAGGCCGTCTTTCCACACCGGGGTCAGTTTCCTCAGCCGGCCTTTGGCGATGGCATCCACATAGGCACCGGCCACGGCGTCCAGTTCGTTGTGCACGGGCAGGGTGTCGCCATACATGATACCCGGCATGGCTTCCTGGGGCACGAGTCCGTAGTTCTTCATGCAGTAGATGATGTCATAGAAGCTGCCTCCGGGCGAGAAAGAGCTGTCGCCGTGGTAGCGCACGTAGTTCGCGGCGCGGTCTACCATGGTGTGGTGCACGACAAACATTTCCGAGAAGTCATATTCACCCTTGCCCAGACGCAGGAGTTCGCTTTCCAGGTAGCCCAGGGCCGAAAAGCTCCAGCACGTGCTCGAACGGTTCTGGTTCTTGATGCTGGTGATGGGGTTTTCCTTCACGGTGGTAAACACGAAGCCCTCTTCTGCTTTCTTGGGCTTCTCCTTGGCGGTGCCGGCCAGGCAACATGCGGCCAGCGCGACGACGAGCATTGACTTTTTCATCATGATTAAATAGCTTTTAATTTTTGGTTATTGTGCCGCAAAGATAAGGAGAATTAATGAAGAACGATGAGCGCATGAACTATTTTTTATGAAAGAGGGGAGAACGGCAGCCTTTTTACAAGAAGAAGGGGCGATAGAGAGTCTTTTTGAATTGAAAACTGGGCATAAACAATCTTTTTGAATGAATGATGGGAAGCGACGGCGCAAAACCTTGGGGTAAGAGGGAAAATGGAAGAAATGATACATCGGCTGTAACAAATGTTACATCGGGCAGCAGAAGGCGCAGTGCACAGGGGCGGAACGAGGAACTTTTCTGCGTTGTATATACGTTGGTTATTAGCGGATTACGTGCCATGTATCATTTTTGCTATCACTTGAAACATTTCTTTCTGTCCGTTGCACGGAAGTGTGTTACATTTGCAACGTCGGGTCGGCAGTGACGGGAAACCGGACCAGCGGACACCACAAAAGAGACAGTAACATTCATTATTCATTAACTTTAAATTTATAGCATGATGAGAAGAATCAATCTCAGGCTTTGCACAACCTTGGTTGTGCTGTTGCTGGCGGGCCTTCCGGCTTGGGCGCAGCAAATGCAAGTGAAAGGTACGGTTGTCGACAAGGCGACCGGCGAATCGGTCATCGGCGCATCGATCGTCGAAAAGGAAGCCGAAGCCAACGGTACCATTACGGACTTGGACGGGAACTTCATCCTGACGGTGAACCCCGGTGCCTCTCTTACCATATCTTATATAGGATATAAGACGGTGACTGTGAAAGCCGCCCCTTCCCTCCGCGTGGAACTGGAGGAAGACAGCGAGATGCTGGAAGAGGTGGTGGTGATGGGCTACTCCATCCAGCGCAAGGCGGACCTGACAGGCTCGGTGGCCGTGGTGCAGGCCGATGAGCTGAAGACCATTTCCGACCCCGACCCCATGCGTGCCCTCCAGGGCAAGGTGCCGGGCATGACCATCACCGCCACCGGTTCGCCCAGCGGCACGGGCACGGTGCGCATCCGTGGTATCGGCTCCATCAACTCCTCGCAAGACCCGCTTTACATTGTGGACGGCGTGCCCACGACCCGCGCCCTGAACTCGCTGAACACCAACGACATCGAGAGTATGCAGGTGCTGAAGGACGCCGCCTCGGCCTCCATCTACGGTTCGCGTGCGGCAAACGGTGTCATCATCATCACCACCCGCCAGGGCAAGAAGGGCGAGAAGGTGAAGGTGGACTTCTCGGCCAGCCTGACGGCGCAGTTCTACACCTCGCAGTCGCTGATGCAGCTGTGCAACACCGCCGAGTATGCCACCGCCATGGCGCAGGCCGCCTTGAACGACGGCTTGGATCCCGTGGCATACGCCAGCAACTACGGCCTCAACCTCAACGCCTCCAGCGGCACGGCCATCACGGCCTGGGACCCCGCCACCTCGCAGTATGTGAACTTCACGGTCAACGGACTCTACGACGGCTACATCAACGCCAACAAGACCATGCGCTACTCCGACACCGACTGGCTGGATGCCATCTCGCGCACGGGCTTCACGCAGAACTACGACCTCTCCCTCTCCAGCGCCAACGACAAGCACTCCACCATGTTCTCGCTGGGCTACAAGAAGAGCGAAGGTATCCTGAAGTACACCGACTTCCAGAACATCTCGGCCCGCATGAACTCGTCGTACAACGTCAGCAAGTACCTCTCCGTGGGCGAGAACTTCACCGTCACCTACAGCAGCCAGGTGGATGCAGCCCCCATGGAGAACGCCCTGAAGATGGCTCCCACCGTGCCCGTCTATGAAGAAGACGGCGAGACTTTCTCCGGCCCCGTGGGCGGCATGAGCGACCGCCAGAACCCCCTGCGCGAGCTCTACCACAACAAGGACAACGCCCTGAACTACTGGCGCCTCTTCGGCAACGCCTACGTGAACATCAAGCCCTTCAAGGGATTCACCTTCCGTTCCAACTTCGGCATCGACTACTACGGCTCGTTCATCCAGTCGATGACGCACACCTACTCCTCGGACATCGTGAACAACGACGTGGCCAGCACCACCCTCTCGCACAACAACGAGGTGAACTGGACGTGGTCGAACACCGTCAACTACAACTTCAAGCTGGCCGACCGCCATGACTTCACCGTCCTGCTGGGTACGGAGATGAACAAACAGACCGTGGTGGACTTCTCCGCCTACTCCGAGGGGTACGTCCTGGAGACCGTAGACTACATGTGGCCCAACGCCGCCACGGGTGTGACCAGCAACTCGGGCGCCAAGGTGGGCTACCGGCTGGCTTCCTTCTTCGGCAAGATAGACTATAACTTCGACGACTTCGTGCTGGCCTCCTTCACCATCCGCCGCGACGGCTCCTCGCGCTTCGGCCGCGACAACCGCTGGGGTACCTTCCCCGCCGCCACCCTGGGTCTCCGCCTCTCCAAGCTGTTCGAGGTGAACTGGCTGGACGACTGGAAGGTGCGCCTCTCCTGGGGACGCACGGGTAACCAGGACATCGACAACAACGCCCAGTTCGGACTCTACGTGGCCGACTACGGGCTGGACCGCGTGACCTCGGCCGCCTACGACATCTACCTGCAAGGCTCAGGCACCTTCCCCTCCGGCTACCGCGCCACGCAGCTGGCCAACCCCGACCTGAAGTGGGAATCGGCCGAGCAGTTCAACGTGGGCACCGACTTCTCCTTCTTCAACGGAACGCTCTACGGCAGCATCGACGGATACGTGAAGGACGTGGACGACATGCTCATCAGCCCGGCCTACCTCGGCGCACTGGGCGAGGGCGGCTCCTCGTGGATCAACGGACCTTCGCTGCGCAACTGGGGTATGGAGTTCCTCGTGGGCTACCGCAAGACGCTGGCCTGCGGACTGGGGCTTGACCTGGCCGTCAACTCCGACTTCTACCGCAGCTGGGTGACTTACCTGCCGTCCACCACCACCGGCTCCTACGCCCACACCACCACCGAAGACCTCGTGCAGGCACGCCGCGCCTACGGCTCCATCGTGGGCTACGTGGTCGAAGGCATCTTCCAGACGCAGGAAGAGGTGGACGCATCCGGACAGGCCAACGCCCGCGTGGGTGGCCTCAAGTATGCCGACCTCGACAACAGCGGCTCCATCACCTCCGACGACCAGACCTGGATCTACGACCCCGTGCCCCTCTTCTCGATGGGTCTCAACATCGGGCTGACCTACAAGAACTTCGACCTGAGCATGTTCTGGCAGGGCGTATTCGGACAGGACGTGTACAACAACCAGAAGTTCCAGACCGACTTCTGGAGCGTGACCGACGCGGGTTCCAACAAGGGCAGCCGCCTGCTCGGTGCCTGGACCACGGACAACACCTCGTCCACCATCCCCGCGCTGACCACCGACAACACCGCCGACGAAGGACGCGCCTCGAGCTACTTCGTGGAGAACGGCTCCTACTTCAAGCTGCGCAACCTCCAGGTGGGCTACACCCTGCCCCGGAAGGCTATGGACAAGCTGAAGCTGACCAACGCACGCTTCTACGTGAGCGGGCAGAACCTGCTCACCATCAAGAGCAAGAGCCTGACCTGCACCGACCCCGAGAACCCCGACTGGAACTACCCCATACCGACCTCCGTCACCGTCGGCGTGCAGGTGAGCTTCTGACCACCGTGATACCTTATATATAGAAAGAACAACGTAAAACAGCATACTGATATGAAAAAGATATACAACCTCCTGACAGCCTGCGCACTGGGTCTCACCCTGAACAGCTGCAACGACTTCCTCGACTACCAGCCCACGGCCGTCATCGACGAAGACACCGCCTTCTCCTATCCCGAAGAAATGGTCGTGGCCGCCTACGCCATGCTGGGCGACTGCTGGTACACCTATCCCTTCAACCTCTTCCCCTACGGCGACATCACCTCCGACAACAGCCTGAAGGGAGGCTCGGGCACGACCGACACCAACTACCACCACCTCGAAATCTGGAGCTCGCTCACCTCGAGCAACCCCGACCACATGGACGAACTCTGGTACCGCCTCTACTGCGCCGTCTCGCGCTGCAACCGCGCCCTCGTCTCGCTCGAACGCAACGGGGCCGCCGTCCTCGGCGAGGAGACCACCGCGCAGCGCGAAGCCGAAGTGCGCTTCCTGCGGGCCCACTTCTACTACAAGCTCGTCACCGTCTTCCGCCAGGTGCCTTGGGTCGATGAAGTCGTGTATGTGAACAACACCGTGGAGGAGACCTCCAACACGCAGTACACCTACGAAGAGCTCTTCCAACTCATCATCAGCGACTTCCAGGCGGCCTACGACGTCCTGCCCGTCACCCAGACCGACGGCGGGCGCGTGAACAAGATTGCCGCCGCCTCCTACCTGGCCAAGTGCTACCTCGACCTGGCCTGGGGCGACGGATATGAGTCGGGCACGGGCGTGGACCACATCAACCAGAGCTATATGCAGCGCGTGGTGGACTACACCGACGACGTGGTGGCATCGGCCTACGGCTACCTCGACGACTTCGGCGACATCTTCCTGCCCGAGTACGAGAACAGCATCGAGAGCATCTTCGCCGTGCAGACCTCCGACTACGAAGAAGACAACACCGTCTACGGACGCGCCAACTGGTCTACCATGCTCAACGGCTGCTGGGGCATCTGGTCGTGCGGATGGGACTTCCACAAGCCCTCGCAGAACCTGGTGAACGCCTTCAAGACCGAGAACGGGCTGCCCATGTTCGACACCTACGACGACGACCACAACGCCTACCCCGTCAACGGCTCGCCCACCACGCAGAAGTGGGACCCGCGCCTCTTCCACACCGTCGGCATGCCCACCTTCCCCTACAAGTACGAGGAAGCCTACACCCTCACCACGGCCAACAGCCGCACGCCCAACACCTACGGCTACTACACCTCCCTCAAGGAAGTGCCCCAACGCTCGCAGGGTGAGACCTACAACGGCTCCTGGCAGGCCTTCGCCATGAACGACTACGTATTCCGCTACACCGACGTGATGCTGATGCGTGCCGAGGCCCTCGTCGAACTGGACCGGCTGGAAGAAGCCCGCACCATCATCAACGACATCCGCCAGCGCGCCGCCAACTCCGTCGACAAGCACATCAGCTACGCCGCCGACCAGTGCGAGATTGCCCTCTACCCCGCCTCTTACTTCCAGTCGAAGGAACAGGCACGCGAGTGCGTACGCTGGGAACGCCGCCTGGAACTGGCCATGGAGAACGGACGCTACTTCGACCTGCGCCGCTGGGGCATCGCTTCGGAGACGCTCACCGCCTACTTCGCCAGCGAGCAGAACAGCCAGTACGAAGGGCAGACCTACGCCCAGTACTACCGCGACGCCCTCTACACGCCCGACAAGAACGAGTTCTTCCCCATACCCTACAACCAGATGTACTACATCCCCGGACTGTACACGCAGAACCAGGGGTATGAGTGATGCGGAGAACGGAAACGGCCTGTCACACAAGGTAAAAAGATTTTTTCGGGATACAGACAAAGCCAGTCGGATAAAGTGTGCTATATTTGCAGCTACGGGGTTTTTCAGACCCGACTGCAAGTATGCACCTTAAAAAAGAGAAAGGAAAAAACTATGGCAAATTCTACTCAGAAAGCCAAGCTTTCGCTGAAAGCCTTGGAACTGTCTTACACGACAGACGTGACCAACGACTACTACCTGCAGCCCAAGTTGCAGAAGTGCCTCTCGATGGACGACCTGGCCGCCGAAGTGGTCGCCATGAGCACCCGCCGCGAAGACGCCGCCGACGTGGCACGCATCGGCAACGAGCTGATGGAGCGCATGATGTGGTTCCTCTCCTCGGGCTACAGCATCAGCCTGCCCGTGGGCTACTTCCGCCCCACGGCACAGGGTGTCTTCATGGAGAGCGAGCTCGTCTCCGCCCCCGACCGCACCCGCCTCAAGCTGGGCGTGTCCTACTCGATGAGCAGCCAGATGCGCCAGGCACTGGAGGAGGCCGAGGTTGACGTCGAAATCCAGAAGGCCGCCACGGGCCCGCAGCTTTATGCCGTGGTGAGCACCTACGATGCCGAGAACCCCTCGGCCGTGACGCGCGGCGAGGGCGTGGCCATCAGCAGCGGGCAGACCTGCATCATCAAGGGCAAGAACATCAAGGTGGGCGGCGACGGCGACGAAATAGGCGTCACCATCACCCGCGCCGACGGCTCGGCGGCCACCTCCTACTTCTTCCCCCTCACCCGCCTCTATCCCAACACCCGCACCCAGGTGGGCTTCGTCATGCCCGCCGAGGCACCCGAAGGCAGCGTGTGGAACGTCAAGCTCTGCACCCAGCTGAGTGCCAACAGTACCACCCTGCTGAAGGAGCCGCGCACGGTCGAGATGGAGAGTGCCTTCGTTGTGGGCGAAGTGTCCGACACCCCGACGGGCGGCGGAAGCACCGGCGGAAGCGGCGAAGACATGGGCTGATCCGCAGTGAGCACGGTGCTCAAGCCAGCTTTAGCACGGTGCTCAAGCCAGCCTTAGCACGGCGCTCAAGCCAGCTTTAGCACGGCGCTCAAGCCGGCTTTAGCACGGTGCTCTCTCCTGCCAACCAATCTTACAAACATTTACCAAAAACACAAAATCACTAACCAACCATGCAAACAGTCAGTCTGAAAAACTTCGTTTCGTGCGCCCTCCTGGCACTCGCCCTGGGCGCAGCCCCCACGGCCACGGCAGCCGGCGGTGAAGGCATCACCGTGCGCCACATGGCCGGCGAACAGAACCTCATCGGCACCGGCACGGCCGGACGCTACCTGCTCCTGCCCGTGCAGGACGATGCCCCCGAAGCCCGCGTCTGCCCCATCGGCGCGGACAACAGCCGCCTGTCCGAACCCTTCACCGTGCGCCTGGCCCGCGAGCGCGTGGACTACTTCGTGCCCTTCGACCTCTCTGCCTGCGAGGGCACGGCTTGGGTCGAGGTGCAGGGACTGCCCGCCTCCGCCCTCTGCTGGAGCGAGCTGAAGAAGGCCGACACCTTCGACACGGCGAACCGCGAAACCTTCCGCCCCCGCTACCACCACACCCCCGCCTACGGCTGGATGAACGACCCCAACGGGATGTTCTACCTCGACGGCACCTACCACCTCTACTACCAGCACAACCCCTACGGCTCCACCTGGGGCAACATGACGTGGGGGCACTCCACCTCCACCGACCTCGTGCACTGGCAGGCGCAGCCCAACGCCATCCTGCCCGATGCCCACGGCACCATCTTCAGCGGCTCGGCTGTGGTGGACCGTGACAACACCGCCGGGCTGGGTGCAGGCACCGTGGTGGCTTTCTACACCTCGGCCAAACCCTCGGCCTGGGGCGACAGCCAGAGCCAGAGCATGGCCTACAGCACCGACGGCGGACAGACCTTCACCAAGTACGCCGCCAACCCCGTGCTCACCTCTGCGAAGGCCGACTTCCGCGACCCGAAAGTGTTCTGGTACGCACCCGGCCGCCACTGGGTGATGATTCTGGCTGCCGGGCAGGAGATGGAAATCTACTCCAGCCCCGACCTGAAGGCGTGGACCTACGAAAGCTCCTTCGGTCGCACCGATGGCGCGCACGGCGGCGTGTGGGAGTGCCCCGACCTGGTGGAACTGCCCGTGGAGGGCACGCGCGGCGAGACGCGCTGGGTGCTGCTGTGCAACATCAACCCCGGCGGTCCCTTCGGCGGCAGCGCGACGCAGTACTTCGTGGGCACGTTCGACGGGCACAGGTTCACCAACGAATCGCCCACGCTCACCCGCTGGATGGACTGGGGCAAGGATCACTATGCCACCGTCACCTTCTCAAACGGCCCCGACGGACGGGTCATCGCCCTGGGCTGGATGAGCAACTGGCAGTATCAGGGCGTGCTGCCCACCCTGCAATACCGGGGCGCGAACACGCTGGCGCGCGACCTCTCGCTCTACCGTGACCGCAGCGGCGAACTGATGCTGCGCTGCGCCCCCTCGCCCGAAGTGGAGCAGGCACGCACGCAGACGCAGACCGTGCCCGCCTTCCGTGTGGACGGCAGCCGTGAGGTCTCCCTCCTGCCCGAAGCCGCAGACGGTGCCTGCGAACTGGAGATTGAGATAGAACGTGGCTCGGCCACGCGCATCGCCCTCGCGCTGGAGAACGGGCAGGGCGAACGGGTGCTCATGTACTACGACACGCGGCGGGCACAGTTCGTCATGGACCGCAGCGGGAGCGGGCTCACCTCGTTCAGCCCCGACTTCCCCGCCGTGACCGTGGCTCCGGTGGACGGCACGGGACGCATCCGCCTGCGTCTCTTCGTGGACCGCAGCAGCATCGAGGCCTTCGGCGACGGGGGCAAGTTTGTGATGACCAACCGCGTCTTCCCCTCCGCGCCCTACGACCGGCTCAGGCTCGAGGCGCAGGGAGGCAGCTTCCGGGTGAAGACGCTCAAGGTGCACAGGCTCTCTTGAGAAATTGAGAATGGAGAATTGAGAATTGAGAAATAACAGATATAGATAGAGATTGGTATGAAGAAATCGAACATATCCCTGCTGTTGCCCATCATGCTCTGCTTCTTTGCCATGGGCTTCGTGGACCTGGTGGGCATCGCCTCCAACTATGTGAAGGAGGACCTGCACCTGAGCGACGGTGAGGCCAACATCTTCCCCTCGCTGGTGTTCTTCTGGTTCCTGATATTCAGCGTGCCCACGGGGATGCTGATGAACCGCATCGGCCGCAAGCGCACGGTGCTGCTCAGCCTGGCGGTGACGGTCGTGTCGCTGCTGCTGCCCCTCTTCGGCGAGGGCTACGGGCTGATGCTGTGCTCGTTCTCGCTGCTGGGCATCGGCAACGCCCTGATGCAGACTTCGCTCAACCCGCTGGTGAGCAGCATCGTCAGCGGCGACCGCCTGGCCAGTTCGCTCACCTTCGGACAGTTTGTCAAGGCCATCGCCTCCTTCCTGGCACCCTACATCGCCATGTGGGGAGCCACGCACGCCATGCCCGAGTTCGGGCTGGGCTGGCGGGTGCTCTTCCCGGTCTACATGGTAGTGGCCGTGGCTGCCGTGCTCTGGCTCTCGGCCACGCCCATCGACGAGGAGGAGCCCGACCGCGCTTCGGGCTTCGCCGCCTGCCTGCGCCTGCTGAGGCATCCCTTCGTGTTGCTGTGCTTCGTGGGCATCATGTGTCACGTGGGCATCGACGTGGGCACCAACACCACCGCGCCCAAGCTGCTGATGGAGCGGTTGGGAGTCTCGCTGGACGAGGCTTCGTGGGCCACGGGGCTGTACTTCATCTTCCGCACCCTGGGCTGCCTGTCGGGCACGTTCATCCTCAGCCGCTTCCCGGCGCGGGGCTTCCTGGGCGTGAGCGTGGGCATGATGCTGGCGGCCATGGCCGGGCTGCTGCTGAGCGATGCCGGGGCGGTCATCTACGTCTGCATCGCCCTCATCGGCTACGGCAACAGCAACGTCTTCTCCATCGTCTTCTCGCAAGCCCTCCTGTCCGTGCCGGGCAAGAAGAACGAGGTGTCGGGGCTGATGATCATGGGTCTCTTCGGCGGCACCGTCTTCCCCCTGCTCATGGGCTTTGCCAGCGATGCCGTGGGGCAGAACGGAGCCGTGGCCGTCATGACCGTGGGCGTGCTCTACCTCGTCTTCTACACCCTCAGCCTGAACAAACTGACAAACTCATAAACTCATAAACTCATAAACTCGTCAACTTGTCAACTCACAAACTCACCAACTAACCCCTGAAACATGAACCACATCGTAGTAGGAATGGGCGAAGCACTCTGGGACGTGCTGCCCGAAGGAAAGAAACTGGGCGGAGCACCCGCCAACTTTGCATACCATGTATCACAATTCGGACTGGACAGCCGCGTGGTCAGCGCCGTGGGCGACGACAGGCTGGGCCGGGAAATCCTGGACAGCTTCCGCCAGAAGGGCCTGGACGGCATCGTCGAGACCGTGCCCTATCCCACGGGCACCGTGCAGGTGACGCTGGACGACGCCGGCGTGCCCTGCTATGACATCAAGGAGGGCGTGGCCTGGGACAACATCCCCTACACCGCCTCGCTCGACGACCTGGCTCGCCGGGCCCGTGCCGTCTGCTTCGGCTCGCTGGCACAGCGCAGCGTCGTGTCGCGCGAGACCATCAACCGCTTCCTCGACACGATGCCCGACGGCGAGGGGCAGCTGAAGATATTCGACATCAACCTGCGCCAGAGCTTCTACACCAAGGAGGTGCTCTGCCAGTCGATGCGCCGCTGCAACATCCTGAAGATAAACGACGAGGAACTGGTGACCGTGAGCCGCATGTTCGGCTATCCGGGCATCGACCTGCAGGACAAGTGCTGGATTCTGCTGGGCAAGTACGACCTGAAGATGCTCATCCTGACCTGCGGCGTCAACGGCAGCTACGTCTTCACGCCCGGGCACGTCTACTTCCAGGAAACGCCCCGCGTCGAGGTGGCCGACACGGTCGGCGCGGGCGACTCGTTCACGGCCGCCTTCGTGTCCAGCCTGCTGCGCGGCATGTCTGTCGAAGATGCCCACTACCGTGCCGTCCGCACCTCGGCCTACGTCTGCACGCAGCAGGGTGCCATGCCCGTGCTTCCGCGCGAACTGACGGAAGGCTAAGCGGGGCAACGGAGCAGGAGAGAAGGGAAAGTTTTTTTTCGGGCAACTCTGCGCGGAAGTGCGTTTGCATGATGCAGAAGTTTTTTATCTTTGCGGTATGAAAACCATCCATACCTGAAGAAGTGCCATGAAAAATAGAGTTTCCCTTCTCTCCGCTTTTTTATGCTCCCTGCTGCTGGCAGCCTGCACGCAGAAGTCGCCCCGCTACCTCATCGGCGTGTCGCAGTGCAGCGACGACGACTGGCGCACCCAACTCAACGACGAAATCCTGCGCGAGGCACGGTTCTACTCCGGCGTGGCGGTGGAAATCCGCTCGGCCAACGACGACAGCGACCGCCAGCGGCAGGACATCTGCGAACTGGTGGACATGGGTGTGGACCTGCTGATTGTCTCGCCCAACGTGGTGGACGACGTGACCCCTGCCATCGAGGATGCCTACCGCAAGGGCATCCCCGTGGTGCTGGTGGACCGCCGCACGCGCTCGGAGCAGTGCACGGCCTACGTGGGGGCAGACAACTACGACATCGGCCGACGGGCGGGCGACTACATCGTCAGCCGCCTGCAAGGGCGCGGACGGATGGTGGAGATCACCGGCCTGTCTGCCTCCATGCCCGCCATCGAACGCCACCGGGGGCTGGCCGACGTGCTGAAGGACGCGCCCGGCATCGTGGTGGAGGCCGGGGTGGATGCCGGCTGGGGCGAGGAGCGTGCCGGGGAGGTGTTCGACTCGCTGATGGCCTGCCACCCGCACATCGACCTGGTGTTTGCCCACAACGACCGCATGGCTGCCGGTGCCTACCGGGCGGCCTTGCGCCGGGGGCGGGAGAAGGAGATGCTGTTCATCGGCGTGGATGCCCTGTCGGGCGAAGGCAGGGGAGTGGACATGGTGGACAAAGGGCAACTGGACGCCACCTTCATCTATCCCACGGGAGGCGACCGGGTGATGCAGGTGGCCATGGACATCCTGCAGGGCAGGCCCTACGAACGCGAGGTGCTCCTTTCCACGGCACTGGTCAACAGGTTCAACGCCCACGTCATGCAGATGCAGACCTCTCACATCAGTGTGCTCGACGGCAAGATCGAGACGCTGAACCAACGGCTCGATGCCTACCTGATGCGCTATTCGCTGCAACGTGTCGTGCTGGTGACGTGCTGCATCATCCTGGTGCTGACGATGGCGTTGCTTTTCTTCGTGGTGCGTGCCTTCTGGACCAAGAAGCGGATGAATGCCGAACTGAGCCGCCGGAAGCAGACACTGGAGGAACAGAAGGCCAAGCTGGAGCAGCAGAAGGCGCAGCTGGAGGAACAGAAGTCGCAGCTGGAGCAGCAGCGCGACCAGCTCATTGAACTCTCCAAGCAACTGGAGGAGGCCACCCATGCCAAGCTGGTGTTCTTCACCAACATATCCCACGACTTCCGCACGCCGCTCACCCTCATCGCCGACCCCGTGGAACAGTTGCTCTCCGCCGCGCCGCCCGACGGGCAGACCCGCCAGCTGTTGCTGCTGGTGCGGAAGAACGTGCGCATCCTGCTGAGGCTGGTCAACGATATACTGGACTTCCGCAAGGTGGAGAACGGGCGCATGGAGTTCCGCCCGGAACCTTTCGACCTGAAGGCGGGCTTCCGGGGGTGGAGCGACTCTTTCCGGGTGGCATTTCGGAAGAAGCACATCGCCTTCACCTTCGAAGCCGCGCCCGACGAGGACTTCCGCCTCATGGCCGACGGAGAGAAGATGGAGCGCATCTATTTCAACCTCTTGTCCAATGCCGTCAAGTACACGCCCGAGAACGGAAAGATAGCCGTGCGCCTGGCCGTGGCCGGTGACTGCTACCGGCTGACGGTGTTCAACTCGGGCAGCTTCATTCCCCCGTCCGAGGAGGAAGCCATCTTCGGACGGTTCTACCAGGTGGACAGCCACCGCGGGGGCACCGGCATCGGGCTGGCACTGGTGCGGGCTTTCGTGGAAATGCACGGTGGCAGCATCTCGGCGCACAGCGACGGGAAGGGCACGACCTTTACGGTCAACTTTCCCCGGCAGCGTGTCGCTCTCCCGGCCGGAACCGGAGACGTCGCGGTGCCGGCGGAGGGGGAGGAACTGGCTGCCACCTTGCTGGATGCGGAGCTTTCGACGGGCGAAGAGGCCGAGGACGCGGACAGCCCCATCGTCCTGGTCATGGACGACAATGCGGACATCCGTGCTTACGTCAAGTCACTGCTGGCCAAAGACTACCGCGTGTTGCTGGCGGCCGATGGCACGTCGGGCATCCGGCTGGCCATGAAGTATGTGCCCGATGTCATCGTGTCCGACGTGATGATGCCCGGCATGGACGGTGTGGAGTGCTGCCGCAGGCTGAAGAACGAATTGCAGACCAGTCACATCCCGGTCATCCTGCTGACGGCCTGTTCGTTGGACGAGCAGCGCATCCAGGGCTACGACGGCGGGGCGGACTCGTACATCTCCAAGCCCTTCAGCGCACAACTCTTGTTGTCGCGGGTGCGCAACCTGATATCCGGGCGGCAGAAGTTGAAGCAGTTCTTCGGTGACGGACAGTCGTTGGAGAAGGAATCGCTGAATGCATTGGACAAGGACTTTGTGACGCGCTTCCGCACCCTGGTGGAAGAGCGGCTGAAGGACGCCACTCTCAACGTGGAAGATTTGGGACGTGAGATGGGCATGAGCCGTGTACAACTGTACCGGAAACTAAAGTCGCTGACCAACTATTCGCCCAACGAGTTGCTGCGGCAGATGCGGCTGAACAGGGCGGCTTCGTTGTTGTCCTCTTCCGGCATGACGGTGGCCGAGGTGGCCTATGAGGTCGGTTTCTCTTCACCGTCCTATTTCACCAAGTGTTACAAGGAACAGTTCGGGGAGATTCCTACCGGGATTCTGAAACGGAAGGAAGGGAAGTGAGCGCTTCCCTCCGTCACAGCTTTTCGATTTCCTCCTCCGACAGCCCTGTCATTTGTGCGATGAGTTCCGTGGCTATGCCCAGTGCCTTGGCCTTGCGGGCGTTTTCCCTGTTTTGCAGGGTGGCACCTTCCTGCAGTCCTGCGGCTCTTCCTTCTTCCAGTCCTGCGGCATGTCCTTCCTGCAGCCCTTCCATCCTTCCTTCGAGCTTCGCGGAATCGAGCACGTCGTTCTGTATCATGACAGCGTTCACGTGCTCGTCGTATGCCCGCCTTTCCTGCGGTGTCATGTTGTAGTACCTCAGTTTCTCCTTGGCCTCCTCCAGTCCCGGGGCGGTGGTGCCCTCCCTGATGATTCCCTCCTTCAGGTACCTCATCCATTCTTCCAGCGGTGTCACGGCCACCTCGTTGAAATTGTTCACCCGGATGAGGATGTATTCCGGGAATATTTCCTCCGGCAGTCTGGTGACGATTGCTTCCTTCTCCTTGGCCGTCACCTTCAGCCGGTCCCCGGTGTGCACGCCGATGAACCTGGTCTGCCCGTGGTAGAGGTAGTCCTTTCCCTGCCCGATGTTGAAGTAGAGTATGCTGATGGAGTAGACCTTCCTGACTTCCGCATAGCTTTCTCCCAGCGAGATGTGCTCGGTGATTGCCTTTGCCACGCCGTAGAGCACCCTTTCCAGATAGTGCAGTTCCCTTGTGTTCTGCACTTCGATGAGGATGATTTCCCCCTTGCTGTTTCTGGCCTTGATGTCCACGCGGTTGAACTTGTCGTCTCCCGCCTGCTGGTTTCCCTCGCTTTCGAGCAGTTCCACGATGGTGATTTTCTCCCCGATGAATACGGTGAGGAATCCTTCGAGCACCCCGAAGTTCGCTTTCTGCCTCAACAGCCTCTTGATGGCCCAGTCGAAGCGGACGTATCTGTCCTGTAGGTAAGTGTCCATGATAGGTGTCTCCTGTCTTTTTCCCCTTTCGGGGGTGTATGTCATTGGTTAGTGGGACAAAGATACGTTTTTTTCTCCTTTCCGGGGGAAGCGAAAGCAAAAAAAGAGAGGACGTGACTCCCTGTGTGGGGCACGTCCTCCCGTTTCTGGTTATGGGGCTTTTTGCGGTGTCGCCTTATTCCATGATAACCACGCGGTTCAGGTAATCCTTGCCGAACATGTTCTCGGTACCGCCGAAGCCTACGAGTTCGATCTGGCTTTCGCTTACGCCTTCTGCGATGAGAGCGTCGTAAACGGCCTGTGCACGTTTCTCAGACAGCTTCTGGTTCGTGGAAGAACTGCCCGTAGCCTTGTCGGCATAACCGGCAATCTTGTACTTCTTCTCCGGGTTGGCCTTCAGGATCTTTGCAGCCAGCTGGATGTTGACCATTCCATAGTCGTCGATCTTGGCACTGCCGATCTTGAAGAAGATGGCACGCGGGCCGGCAACCTGTACTTCCTTGATGATTTCCACCGGTTCTTTCTCTTCTACGCTGGCCAGGGCGTTCTTTGCGTTGGCCAGTTCGGATTGCGCCTGTGCCAGTTCATTACGGTACTTGTTCACTTCGTTGTTGATGGCACCCTGGTCTATCTTGGCACCGGCAGGCACAAACCGCTTGCCGCCGAAAGTGTAGGTGCAGCCCAAGGTCCAGCGGCTGTATGCTTCGGCCTTGCTGCAGTCGCTCATGTTGCCGAAGACGGAGGGAGTGACACCGATGCGGCCTTCCACGTTGATGCCCCATTTGTCGTTGATGTCATATCCCAGTCCCAAGCCCACGGTAGCACCGAAGCGTGCCTTGATGCCGTGACGGTTGTAGGAGTAAGACTCTGTTGTACCATATTGTGTCTGGGTAAGAGTAACGTCCGCAGCACGTGCCACGTTCATTGTCGGACCGCCGAAGAGGTAGAGGTTGAATGCCCGGTCGGGGTTGTAACCGGCGAACAGGTTGATGACGTTCAGCATGGCGTCCAGGTTCACTTCGCCCATCTTGATGCAGTAGTCAGAGTAACCGTTGTTCTGCTCGTCGAGGGAAGTCCAGAAACCGCCCGCTTGTCCGCGCAGTCCCCATACGGGGGTGATGTATTTGCCGACCGTTACGTTGAAGTTGAATGTCGGCGTATTGAACCCGTCATTGATGACGGAAGCCGCCCCCACATTCAGTCCCACGAAGATATTATCCGATGCTTTCTCGGAATAATATTTTCCTTTTTCTTGTGCATTTGCCGCTGTGCAGAAGCCTGTCAGCAACAAAGAGGCTATGAGTAATCTGCTTTTCATTTCACATACTTTTATTTAATAAGTGGTTATCCAAAAACTCGCTCCGAATCTCATCAGTCGGCTTGCATAATACCGCCGCCGGCATTGGGATCGTCACCGTGTCCGTGTCCGTAACCTGAAGGATTGTAGCTGTGACCCGGAATGCTCTGGTTTACGGTTACATTAACCTGAGTGCCTGCATAGCTCGAGTAAGTCACCGTCCCCACATTTTCAGTAGAGTCATCAACGGTTTTCGTGATTGTAAGGGTCACATTCGTCTTGTTATAGAGCACTTCAAGCTCGGTCTGCGAGTGTGCATAAACTATAAATTCAATAGTCCTTTCCTCCTTATAATAAGTTTCCACAATGGAAGTAACCACATTATTCAGGTAGCTTTGGTCGTCGGCATCCGTGGAAACCGCAGTGGCCGTAGCTTCTGTTATTCCACCTTTCCATATGTAAGTGCGTGATGTGTTCCACCAATAATTCGTCGTATTTTGCACCGGATCAAGATCTAACAAATCCTCCGAGGAATCGGGATCCTCTTCCACGCTGATGGAATATTCATACGGACTCTCATTCAGCCAAATAATCGGTGTAGCATAAAAATTTTCTCCGGCACTCAATTCTGGAATTTCAACCGTTTCGCTTCCTGTCAATCCGTTATATGTAGCGGTTACTGTTACTGTCTGGGCAGAAATGGTCTGTCCGGTGTAGGTCTTGTTACCGCTGATAACTGCCAACGAGGTCACATCCGACACATTTCCATCTGCATCCACATAGAGGACAATGGGGCTGATGGTTGCCGTCGCATCGGGCGTTGTCACTTCCACGTTGAAATTCTCCTTTTCGCAAGAAGTGAAAGTTGTAGCCAAGGCTACCAAGGCAAGTGCAAATGCAGCACTCATTCCTTTCAAGAATCTGTTCTTTTTCATCGTAATAAAAATTAGTAATTCAACAATTCTGATTTAATAAAATATGGGTTAAAACTATTCTGTCTCATGATGTTGTCGCTCGTCTCCGCCTTGTATTGCCGGTAATAGGTCTGTTCGTTGCCGGCGTTGTACAGGATGCCGAAGTTGTTGGAGGGCATGATGCGCGGCCAATTTCCCCGTCGCTTGTACTTGTAGGGCGGCAACGCCACCTGAAACCGGAATCCCCCGTTCGAACTCGCCCCTTTGGCCTTCATGGCATAGAACCCGATGGAGCAATAGCGAAAATGGCGGATCATCTCCGCCTTTACCCCCGTCTCCTCCGCCAGGTAGCGTTCCACTTTCAGGTTGAACTGCGTGTTGTACCTTGGCCAGTAGAAACTGCCGCCGAGGGTGTAGGTGAAAACCATGCTGGGGTCGTAGTGCATGGTGAAACCGTCCCAATAGTGGCTTCCCGTGTAGCCCATCCGTACTTCCACCGAGAAACGGTTGTCGCGGAAGTAGTGGAACAGGTCTACGTCCACGCCGTAGCATCCCGCGTTGAACCATCCTCCCGTCACCTTGCCCACGATGTTGTAGGGCAACCGGAAACTCTGCGACAGGGTGACGTGTCCCGGATGCACTTTGTCCTCAAACTGTCCGTAGCCGTCGTTGTAAACTGGTATCACCAATTGCCCCGTCAGCTTCGCCCCCTTCCACAAGGAGACTTCCACTGCCGGGCTCAGGTCGAACAATACCTGATAAATCTGCGTGATGATCAGGTTCTTGAACGACAGTTGCGGATACACCAATATGTCCACTTTAAACAAAGAACTATTTTTCCGCTCCGCCTTC
>CAYPUJ010000037.1:0-19944 GCA_964413805.1 uncultured Bacteroides sp.
ATTAGATGGAAAAGGTGACCCATGCATGACCTGTTACAGTGACCCATGCATGACCTGTTCCGGCAACTGTGGGAAAGACGGAAAGCTCCTCTGCCTTGGCTTTTGGAGGGAGGGAGAAGGGAGGAAATCGGCAGTTTTGTATTATCTTTGCTGCCGCTATGATAGACCAAGCCACCATCGACCGCATCATGGACGCGGCACAGATCTACGACGTCGTGTCCGACTTCGTCACCCTGCGCAAGCGCGGGGTGAACTATGTGGGTCTCTGCCCCTTCCACGACGACAAGACGCCCTCCTTCTCCGTCTCGCCTGCCAAGAACCTCTGCAAGTGCTTCGCCTGCGGCAAGGGAGGGAACCCCGTGCACTTCATCATGGAGCACGAACAGCTGAGCTATCCGGAAGCCCTGCGCTACCTGGCCCGCAAATACGGCATCGAAATCAAGGAGCGGGAACTGACCGACGAGGAGAAGCTGGCGCAGAGCGAGCGCGAGAGCCTCTTCATCGTCAACCAATTTGCCAACGACTACTTCCGTGACATCCTCCACCACCACGCCGACGGGCGCAGCATCGGCATGGCCTACTTCCGCAACCGTGGCTTCCGCGACGACACCGTCGAGAAGTTCCAGTTGGGCTACTGCACCGACAACCCCGATGCCTTTGCCCAAGAGGCCCTGCGCCGGGGCTACAAGAAAGAGTACCTGCTGAAGACCGGCCTCTGCTACGAGACCGACGACCACCGCCTGCGCGACCGCTTCCGGGGGCGCGTCATCTTTCCCGTCCATACGCTGAGCGGCAAGGTGGTGGCCTTTGGCGGACGGGTGCTGGCCGGTGCCACCAAGGGCGTGAAGGTGAAGTATGTCAACTCGCCCGAATCGGAAATCTACCGCAAGAGCAACGAACTGTATGGCATCAGCTTTGCCCGGCAAGCCATCGTGAAGCAGGACCGTTGCTACCTGGTGGAGGGCTACACCGACGTCATCTCCATGCATCAGAGCGGGGTGGAGAACGTGGTGGCCTCGTCGGGCACCGCCCTCACCACGCAGCAAATCCGCATGATTCACCGCTTCACCAACAACATGACCGTGCTCTACGACGGCGACGCGGCGGGCATCAAGGCCTCCATGCGCGGCATCGACATGCTGCTGGAAGAGGGCATGAACATCAAGGTCTGCCTCCTGCCCGACGGCGACGACCCCGACTCCTTCGCCCGCAAGCACACTTCCGACGAGTTCCGGCAGTTCATCGGGACGCACGAGACGGACTTCATCCGCTTCAAGACCCACCTGCTGTTAGAGGATGCCGGACACGACCCCATCAGGCGGGCCGAACTGATAGGCAGCATTGTGCAGAGCATATCGGTCATCCCCGAAGCCATCGTGCGTGACGTATATATAAAGGAGTGTGCCCAGCTGCTGCACGTCGAAGACCGCCTGCTGGTGAACGAAGTGGCCAAGCGGCGCGAAAAGCAGGCGGAGCAGCGGGCCGAACAGCGCGAACGCGAACGCCGCCAGGCCGAAGCGGCCCGCTCCGGCAGCGGCGGAGCCTCACCCGCGACCGCCGAAGCTCCCGGCTCTGTGCCGCCGCCTGCCCCCCTGCCGGAAACGCCCGCGCCCGCTTCTGCCCCTGCGGACAGCCGCCCCCTCTCTTTCATCCCCCAAGAGGACAAGGAAGGGCAGGAGTTCTACCGCTACGAGCAGCAAATCCTGCAGATGGTGGTGCGCTACGGCGAGCAGGTGATGTGCAACGTGACCAACGAGGCGGGCGAGGAAGTGCCGGTGACGGTCATCGAGTATGTGCTCAACGACCTGCAGCAGGATGACCTCGCCTTCCACAACCCCCTGCACCGCCGCATCCTGGCAGACGCAGCCGAACACTTCCGCCAGCCGGGCTTCGTGGCCGAGCACTACTTCCTCAACCATCCCGACCCGGACATCAGCCGGCTGAGCGGCGAGCTGGTGAGCGACCGCTACCAGCTGAGCAAGTACCACTCCAAGTACCAGAAGATTGTGACCGACGACGAACGCCTGTACGAACTGGTGTCGCTGCTGATGGTCAACTTCAAGTTTGCCATCGTGGGCGAGGAGATGAAGCACCTGATGGCCGCCTTGCAGGATCCCGCCGTGGCAGCCGACGAGGCACGCTGCAACGAACTGATGCAACGCTACAACGACCTGCGCCGGGTGCAAAGCCTCATGGCCAAACGGCTTGGCGACCGGGTGGTGCTGAACTGGTAGGCAAGAGAAAGACGGCGACTGTGTGTCATTACACACAATCTTGCTATCTTTGCAGGTGAACAACAGCTACGAATACCCATGAAAGCATTCAAATATATAAGGTATAAAACGGCCGCGTACTTCCTCATCCTGCTTCCATTGTGGCTTGTCGCTTTACCCTTGCGGGCGGAAAACATACAGATTTTCCACTCTTCCTTTGAGCGCATTGTGCCCGATGCGAACGCCACTGCCATTTCGTGCCTGCTGCAAGACGAACTGGGATTGGTCTGGATGGGGTCGGACAAAGGGCTGTACAGCTTTGACGGCTACCAGGCACAGTCCCACTTCGAAAGAGGACAGCGAAACAACTCGCGCATCTATTGCGGACTGACCGACAGCACACGCTTATACCTGGGTGCCGATGTCGGGCTGCTGATTTACAACTACCGTACCGACCGCTACGAAGAAACGGAAGTGAATTTTCCCACCGACGTGCGTGCCTTGGCATGGTTCGACGGTCTGCTGTGGATGGGTACCCTGAACGGCCTGTTCACCTACCGGCCTTCCACCGGACAGGTGGAGACCGTGACCGAAGGGCTGCCGCACCACACCATCTACTCACTGGCCACCTGGGAGGATGAACTGTACATCGGCACCTACAACGGCTGCTGCCGCTACCAACGCACATCGGGACACATCAAGCCGCTAAAACTCCCGTCCCGCAGGCAACGCAGCAACCTTTTCGTCAACGCGTTACTGAAAGACAGCGTGCGGCAATGCATCTGGATTGGCATGGAAGGAAGCCTGCTGAAATACACACCGGCTGACGAAGCCATGGAAAGCATCGGGGGATTCCACGACAACTCGGTGAAATCATTGCTGGTCGATGCCGACGGGCAACTGCTCATTGGCACAGACAACGGGCTGTACGTTTACCGCGAGAATACGCCCCTGCGGCACGTGGTGCATGACTCACGCGACCCGCACTCCCTGTCTGACAACATCGTCTGGACACTCTTTGCCGACCGCGACCGGAACATCTGGCTGGGTACGGACTACGGCGTGTCCATCATGCGCCACGACACACAACTGCAGGAGATTCCCCTTGCCCAACTGACCGGCACCGGCGAGGGCAACCAGTTCTACGCCCTCTACCGCGACAGCAAAAGCCGCTTCTGGTTCGGGGGAACCAACGGGATTATCCGTTTCACCGGGGACTTGGCCGACGTATGCTGGTACACGATGGGCAACAAACGGTTCAACATCTCGCACAACCGCCTGCGCCAACTCTATGAAGACCGCGACGGCATCATCTGGGCTGCCACCGACGGTTGCATCAACCGCTATGACGAGCAAACGCGCCGGTTCGTATCCTACGACATCGTGGACAACACTCACCGCTACAATGCCAACTGGGTGTACAGCCTCTTCGAAGACGAGCAGCACCGTCTGTGGATAGCCACCTGCCTGGGCGGCATTTTCGTAGTGGACAAGCAGAAACTCATCGCTTCGGAACATTCGCCTTACGTGGCTGAACTGGCTTTCAACACCGACAACGGCCTGTCGGGCCTGTTCGTCAACCAAATGACAGCCGACCACGAAGGAAACATCTGGGCACTGCTCTACAACGCGCCCCATTGCATCGAGAAGATTGACCCACACACCGGAAAAGTAACCCACATCGGCACACCTGCACTCCAGAACGAACAGACACCCAACGTGATGCTCTGCTCCGACGACGGGAACATCTGGTTAGGTTATCCCGGCGGCGTGGCAAAGGTGACACCCGCTGACAACCAGGTCACCCTCCTACCCTTCCATCCATACAACCGCAACGAGGTGTTATCCATGATTGAAGCGGAAGGCAAGATTTGGCTCTCCACCTCCGACGGGATATGGGTGGTAGACATGCAGACACAGGAAGTGCAATGGCTCAACATCTCCGGGAAGCTGTTCACGGCCATGTTCTACGACCAGGAAAGCGGGGAACTTTACCTGGGGGCTGCGGACGAATTTGCCGTCACCTCACCCAGCCGACTGTTGACCCGCCCGGCAGAACGTCCCTTAACACTGACCGCCCTGTACGTCAACAACCGCCTCTACCGTCCCGAAGCGCAGCAAACCGACGGTAGCACACGCTACGCACGGCGAATCAGCCTGAACAGCGACCAGAACAATCTTGCCTTCGACTTCTCGGACCTGTCATACCCACGGCAGGAAAAGCCAAGGCTGGTTTACCGGTTTGAAAGGAACGATGCCGAATGGAGCCAGCTCCCGCCCAACACCAACCGTATCCACTTCAACAACTTAGACTACGGAGAATACCACCTGCTTGTGAGCAAGGTCAATGCCTACGGAAAACCCGACGAGGCCGCCACCTATGCCCTCAACATACGCATCCTGCCACCCTGGTACTACACGTGGTGGGCCAAAATGATATATGCCCTGCTGGCACTGACGTTAGTGGTGTGGACCATCAACTTCTTCCGCGTGAAGAACCATCTGAAACGGGCGCAGGAGGAAAAGGAAAAGATTCTGGAACAGTCGCGGGCCAAAATGGAGTTCTTCGCCAACCTGTCCCACGACTTGAAATCGCCGCTCAGCATGATTATCTCACCCATCAGCCGGATGCTGCCTGAAACAAAGAACCGACGGACACGGAAGGAACTGGAGAAAGTGCAACGCAACGCACTCAAACTGAACGCCCTCATCCACCAGGGACTGGACTTCGACCGGGTGGAGAACGGCTGCAACGCCTTGCTCATCTGGTCGCGTGTGGAAGTAGTGTCGTTTGCCCGTGCCTTGTTCGACCTCTATGCGGACGACGGACGCAACAAGGCACGCAGACTGGTATTCCACTTCCATGCCGGACGGGAAAGACTGTATGTGCAGATGGATGTCATCAAGCTGGAGTCCATTCTCGACAACCTGCTCTCCAATGCCGTGAAATACACTCCGGACGGCGGCAGCATAACGCTCTCACTCGAACCGGGTGCCGGAGAGAAGGAAATCGTCATCACCGTGGCCGACACGGGAACCGGCATCCGGCCAAGTGACCAACCTTATGTGTTCCAGCGTTTCTACCAGTCTCCAAAAACGGCAGGACGGAAGGAAGGAACCGGCATCGGACTTTACTTGGTAAAGACCTATACCGAACTGCACGGCGGCACCGTGAAACTCATTTCAGCCGAAAACAAAGGAACCACTGTGCAGCTTTCGCTGCCTGTCGCCGACGAGCCCTTGCCGCCCGCCACACAGACCGCCCCGCCACCCGATGCCCCACTGGTGCTGGTGGTGGACGACGATGCCGAAATGCGGGCACTCATCTGCCAGGTGCTGGGGGCTGACTACCGCTGCCTGACGGCGGACAACGGGAAAACCGGACTGGACGAAGCCATGAAAGCCAAACCCGACCTCATCGTGTCCGATGTAATCATGCCCCAAATGGACGGATTCGAACTGGTGCGCAGGCTGAAGAAACACATCCCCACTTCCACCACCCCCATCGTCCTGCTGACAGGAAAGGACGACAAAGAAACCGAACTGGAAAGCATCCGGCTGCACACCGATGCGTTTATTTCAAAACCTTTCGAGCCGGAACTTCTCCTGTCACGCATCGAACAACTGCTTTCCAGACAGCAAGTACAGGAAACACAGGTACGAATGGAGGTCATTGCCACCCCCGGGAAGATTGAAGCGACCTCGCTTGACGAAAAATTCCTGACCAACATCACCGCCCTCATCGAGGAACACATCACCGACTCCACCCTCAACGTGAATGCCCTTTGCGAATGGACCTCCACCGCCAACAAACAGATGTACCGAAAAATCAAACAGCTTACCGGCATGACACCGGTGGAATACATCAAATCCATCCGCATGAAGAAAGCCGCCATGCTACTCAAGCAACAGCGGTTCACCGTGGCAGAGGTGATGTACATGGTGGGATTCTCCAACCACTCCTATTTCTCAAAATGTTTCCAGGCAACATTTGGAATAACACCCAAAGAATACGCCAAATAATCCCAGCCCGACAGGTGCTGTCTTTTTTGCCTATATGTGTACGGAAAACAGCGTTTGTCCTATAATTGTCCTTTTATGTCCGATTTCTGCTTTCAAAGAAAATGACACGTGGCTACATTTGCAGAACTATTAATCTTTTAATATATCTGTAGAAAGCCATGAAAAGTCACTTTCTTGTCCTAATGATTTGCTGGGTGACAGGACTTGCTGCCACCACCGTCCGGGCGCAGGAAATACCCACCGTCTATGTAGACAGCGAAGGAGTAATGCGCTGGTCTGACACTCACGGGGAGGTTTCGCTCTTCGGTGTAAACTACACCCTGCCTTTCGCCCATGCTTATCGCGCCATGGGCTATCTCGGTGTAAACCGCAAGGAAGCCATTGACCGCGATGTATACCACTTGGCACGCTTGGGTATCGATGCCTACCGCATCCACATTTGGGACGTGGAAATTTCAGACTCGCAAGGAAACCTGCTGGAAAATGAGCACCTCGACTTGCTGGATTATCTGTTCTATAAGTTAAGGGAACGGGGCATCCGTATCCTCGTGACCGCCCAGACCAACTTTGGCAACGGCTATCCCGAACACGACCTGCCCACCGACGGCTATTCCTACCACCAAGAGAAATGCAGTGTCCACCAAGCCCCCGAATCGGTCAAAGCACAGGAACGTTATCTTGCCGCCTTGGTACGTCATGTCAATCCTTACACAAATCTCAGCTACAAGGATGACCCTTACATCGTGGGGTTTGAAATCAATAACGAACCTTGCCACACCGGTACGGTCGATGAAACCCAAGCATACATCGAACGGATGCTCAGCACCATCCGGCGAGCCGGTTGCCGGAAGCCTGTGTTCTACAACGTCAGCCACAACGGACAGGTGGTGGAAGCCTACTACCGCACCGACATCCAAGGCACTACCTATCAATGGTATCCCACGGGACTGGTGGCCGGGCATACGCGGCTGGGAAACTTTCTGCCTTCGGTGGAACAATACCCCATTCCTTTCTCAGAGATAAACGGTTTCGGGCAAAAGGCACGTCTGGTGTATGAGTTCGATCCGGCCGACATTCTTTATACATATATGTATCCCGCCACGGTGCGCACCCTGCGCTCGGCAGGCTTCCAATGGATTACGCAGTTTGCCTACGATCCCATTGACATGGCAGCCTTCAACACCGAATACCAGACACACTACCTCAACGCCGCCTACACACCCGGCAAAGCCGTGGGACTGATGATTGCCGCTGAAGCCGCCCGGCGGGTGAAAAGGGGGGAACGATTTCCTGACTATCCAACAGACACACTCTTTGCCGACATCCGCGTCAGCCATATTCAGGACTTAAGCGAACTGAACGACGGAGAATGCTTCTACTACTCCAATCACACAACCACACAACCCAAGAATGCCGCGCTCCTCCGTGCCATTGCCGGATGCGGCTCATCACCCGTGGTAAAATATGAAGGCACGGGGCTTTACTGGATAGACCGACTGGAAGAAGGCGTATGGAGGTTAGAAGTGATGCCCGACGTGGTGCAGTGTTCCGACCCCTTTGCCAAACCTTCCTTGCAAAAGAAGGTGATGCAAACCATCGACGGAACATGGGACATGACCCTTTCCTTGCCCGACCTGGGCACGGCCTTCACGATCCGAGGACTTGATGCAGGCAATGCCCGGAAGGAAAACATAAGCGACGGCACCATCCCTGCCCTGCACCCCGGTGTCTACCTGCTACAAAGGAATGGCAGCCACCCAGCCTCCGAATGGGATGCCGACACGCCTTGGAAGAACATCAAACTGGGCGAATACGTGAAACCTACCCTCCAATTCCATGCAGACGACGGTTATATTGTCCGGCATACCCCACCGGGCACGGTCGATGCAGGCAGCGCGCAACAATTGAGTGCGGTCATTGCCGGAGTTGGACAGCCCGATTCGGTTGTGCTCTATACAGACAAGGTATCTTTTTGGAACAAACACAATCCCTCCATCCGCCTACAACCTGCCGGAGGCTACCGTTGGCAAGGCACCGTGCCGGCCTCGGACTTGGCGGAAGGCAGCTTCCGCTACAATCTTGTGGTGTTCAGTGGCGGGAAAAGCCGGACATACCCGCAAGGAGTAGACGGGAATCCGCTGGACTGGGATTTTACCGCAACCGGTTTCTATGAGATAGAAGCGGTTTCCCCACAGGCTCCACTCCTTTTGCTGGATGCCGAAAAGGACCGCAACACAATAGAAATATTCATGTTGCCTGAATGGGGAGAAGCGGACAACCGCATCATCCGGAACACACCGGCGACGAAACCCACAGTACGCCTGACCTTCAAGACATGGGGAGAGAATCCCCGCTTCTTCGTGCGGCACTATGTGAGAAAGACGGTTGAGGGACGGCTGCAACGCTTGAAAAAGAGCAAGGTGATTTGCCTCCGATTGCCGACAGTGCCGCAAGGACTGCAAATAGGCTTCATCACCCAAAGCGGCTATACCTATGCGGCAGACTGCCCCACGCCCGATGCCGATGGCTTGACACGCATCCCGCTGTCTTCCTTCCGACAAACAGACACAGCCTTGTTGCCAAAGGCTTTTCCTACTTTTCTCCCCACATACTTCCATCCGCAGACATCACTACCGTTCCGCGTGGAAGAGGTGGAGACGCTGGAACTTTCCTGTCCGGCAGATTCCGGGGGACAGGCTGCACTGGAAGTAGGGGAAATCTGGCTCGAATGATACGGAACAACTATTATTAATCTATTAACTATCTACCTTATGAAACACAAAATCCTTAAGCCACACGTCACAGGGGTTCTACTGTGCCTGCTGTGCATTGCATGTTTTGTTATGACAAGCCCGGCTGCCGCCCAAGAAAGCAGAACCGTGACCGGGCAAGTATTGGATGAAACGGATTCACCGCTGATAGGAGCCAGTGTAATCGTGGAGGGCACCGGTACCGGCTCCATAACAGACATCGATGGCAACTTCTTGCTGAAAGTGCCCGGCGATGCCACCACCCTGAAGGTTACCTTCATCGGATATGTGCCTGTCACCGTCAACATCCCCGCCGGAGGGAAGATAGTAGTCAAGATGCAACCAGACTCGCAGGTCTTGAGCGACGTGGTGGTCATTGGCTACGGTACGATACGCAAGAGCGACCTGACCGGTTCAGTAACCAACGTCAGTGCCGACGACTTCAACACCGGCCTTATCTCTTCGCCCGAACAGCTGATTAACGGCAAGGTGAGCGGCGTGCAAATCATGAGCAACAGCGGTTCGCCCACAGCCGGGAGCACCATCCGCATCCGTGGAGGTGCCTCGCTTACTGCCTCCAACGACCCGCTCATCGTGCTCGACGGCGTACCTCTGGAAACCGGCGGCATCAGCGGGAACGATGGCAATTTCCTGTCGCTCATCAACCCCAACGACATCGAAAGTATATCTATCCTGAAAGATGCTTCTTCTACGGCCATTTATGGTTCACGTGCGTCAAACGGGGTCATCATCATCACCACCAAGAAAGGGACTAGCGACCGTATGAAAGTGACATTCAACACCACGCAATCTGTACAAACCGTGACCAAACTGCCGGACATGCTCAGTTACGACCAGTTTGTAAACCTGGTAAACACACAAGGAACTGCCACCCAACAGGCCCTGCTTGGTACAGCCAACACAGACTGGAGCGACGAAGTCTACCAACCGGCTTACGGCACAGACAACAACCTCAGCATATCGGGACGCATTGCCAAGAATTTTCCCCTCCGTGCCTCGGTGGGCTACTATACCCAAAACGGTTTACTGAAGACCGACCAGGCCAAACGCCTGACAGGAAACCTCACGCTCTCGCCCAGCTTCTTCGACGACTACCTGAAACTGACCCTCAACGTGAAAGGTTCACTCAACAATAACCGTTTTGCCAACACCGATGCCATCTGGAACGCGGCAACCTGGAATCCCACGCTTCCTGTCTATTCGGGAAGCGACACATTCGGAGGATATACAGAAGCCACGGACAATGTGGGCCAACTGGTCACCGGCGGCACGGTCAATCCCGTCGGTGCCCTTGAACAATATAAGTCCACCAGCCGTGTGTACCGTTTTGTGGGCAATTTCGACGTGGACTACAAGATGCACTTCCTGCCCGACCTGAAATTCCATGCCACATTGGGCTACGACTATGCCAAAGGAAGGGGCTGGATATACGTGCCCGCAGAGGCAGCCCAATATGCCACCACAAGCGGCCGCGACTACGGGTATGGGCCGCAGGAGAACGTCAACCGCCTGCTGACCACGTACCTGAACTATAACAAGTTCCTCGACCCCATAAAGAGCAATGTAGATGTCACCATCGGTTATGACTACCAATACTGGAAATCGGTCACTCCCGCCTATGACGAACTGAACACCTTGGGCGAGATTCAAAGCAGCATAGCCGCCTCCGACGAACGGCACATGCTCCTCTCCTACTATGCCCGTCTGAACTACTCCTACGATTCGCGCTATCTGCTCACGGCCACCGTGCGCCGTGACGGCACTTCCCGTTTCAGTTCCGACAACCGCTGGGGAACCTTTCCCTCGGTGGCCGTGGGCTGGAGGCTGAGCGAAGAAGCCTTCCTGAAAGACAACCCCGTGCTGAGCAACCTGAAGTTGCGTGCCAGCTATGGCGTGACCGGTCAGCAGGACGGCATCGGCAACTACAATTACCTGCCCGTCTACACCATCAGCCAAAGCGGAGCGTCGGCCCAGTTCGGTTCAGACTACCATTATACCTACCGTCCCGAAGCATACGTGTCCGACCTGAAATGGGAAACAACCACATCGTGGAATGTGGGCTTCGACTTCGGATTCCTGAAAGACCGGCTAACGGGTAGCTTTGATTACTACACGAGGCAAACCAAAGACCTGCTGGCCGAAGTGCCCTCGCCTGCAGGTGTCAACTTTGACAAGAGCATCCTGACCAACGTGGGTAACGTGGACAGCAAAGGCATAGAAGTAACGATAAACGCTACCCCCATCCAGACGAAAAACTGGACATGGGACATGAGCTTCAACATGACGTGGCAAACAATGAAGGTAAAGAACCTCTCACTGGTGGAGGGAGGAACCGACACCAACATCTCGGCCGGTGCCTATATCGACGGGCATTATCTGCAGGTATTGAGCGAAGGCTACGAGCCATATATGTTCTACGTCTACAAACAACTGTATGATGCCGAAACCGGGAAACCGATAGAAGGCGCGTATGCCGACCTGAACGGCGACGGTGTAATCAACTCCAGTGACCTGTACCACTACAAATCGCCTACGCCCGACTTCATCTTCGGCTTCAGCACCTCGCTCAACTACAAGAAGTGGACGCTCAGCACAAGTCTCCGTGCCAATGTGGGCAACTACGTCTACAACGGAATGGCCATGAACGCCGGAGCATGGAACACGATGAGCTACAACACCAGCCAGCTGAACAACCTGCACAGCAGCTATCTGGAAACCGGATTCCAAAGCCGGCAACACCTGTCGGACTACTACATCGAGAACGCTTCTTTCCTGAAGATGGACAACCTGTCGCTGACGTACAACTTCGGACGGGTGTGCCGCTGGTTCGGACTGAATGCAAGCGTGCTCGTGCAAAACGTATTCACCATCACGAAGTATTCGGGTGTTGACCCCGAAGTACCCGACGGCTTGGATTCGTCGTTCTATCCCCGTCCGCGCACATACTCGCTGAGCGTGGGACTGGAGTTCTAAATCATCTACATAATCCAATAATTCTTAGTTTACTGACATGAAACGAATAAAGACATACTGTTATATTGCCGCACTTACGGCAACCGTTATGCTGCCGGTGCTGGCATCGTGCGTGGACGATCTCAACCAATACCCACACGCCGAAGTTACCTCGGCCGATGTTTACACAAGCGTTGACAACTACAAGGCTGTCCTGGGCAAACTTTACGTAGCTTTCACCATCGCCGGACAAGAGAAAGGTGGTGGAGACGAGGACCTCTCATCCAATTCGGGACATGACTTCATGCGGATATACATCAACCTGCAAGAAGCCGGCACCGATGAGTTCATATACACATGGCTGGAAGGCGACAACATGTCCGACCTGACCTACCTCACTTGGGACGACAGCGACGTATGGGTGTCGGACGGATATTACCGCATCTTCTACAACATTGCACTGTGCAATGAATTTCTGCGCAATGCCACCGACGAGCAAATATCCGGATTCGACGAAACAGACCAGGAAGAGATACGCCACTATCGCGCCGAGGCACGTTTCCTGCGTTCACTGTCCTACTTCTATGCACTCGACCTTTTCCGCAACATTCCATTTGTGACGGAAGACGACCCCGTGGGCAGCTACCAGCCACCGCGCTATACGTCCCAACAGATATTCGAGTATATTGAAAGCGAACTGAAAGACATCGACGAAGACCTGCTGGACCGCGACGAATGCGAATACGGTCGCGCCTGCAAGCAAGCAGCCTACTCCCTGCTGGCACGCCTCTACCTCAATGCCGAAATCTACACCGGAACGGGATATTGGACTGAGTGTATTGAATACTGCAACAAGGTGATTGAGGCCGGATACACGTTGGAAGAAGACTATGCCAAACTGTTCAACGCCGACAACCACCTCCGCACCAACGAAATCATATTCTCTTTCCCGGTCGATGCGACAAACACCACCTCCTGGGGCGCAACCACCTACCTGATATGCGGGGCCATCAACAATGCCTCGGACTACCAGAACCCCGCTGACTATGGTGCCACCTCCGGCTGGGGCAGTTTCAGGATGCGGAGCGAGCTGCCTTCGCTCTTCGCCAATGGCGATAGCCGGGCCATGTTCTTCACCGAAGGGCAGACACTGAGCGTCGATGTGGTAGAAGACCAGTCTTACGGTTATCTCTCAGAGAAATGGACAAACCTGACCGATGACGGGGAGGCTGCTTCAAACACCTCTTCGGACGGAGCCAGCACAGACTTCCCCGTGTTCCGCCTGGCAGACATCTACCTGATGCTGGCCGAGTCGGTGGTAAGGGGAGGAACCGGCAGCAGCCGGAGCACGGCACTGGAGTACATCAACCAGCTGCGCCAACGTGCTTTCGGTGACGATTCGGGCAATATATCCGACTCCGACCTCACCGTCGATTTCATCCTCGACGAACGGGCACGCGAACTGTATCTGGAATGTGTGCGTCGCACGGACCTGGTGCGTTACGGACTCTTCACCACTTCCGACTACCTGTGGCAGTGGAAAGGAGGTACACTCGGCGGGCAAGCCGTGGCCACGCGCTTCAACTATTATCCGATACCTTCTACCGAACTGACTGCCAACCCGAACCTCTACAACGAGGATGGGTATTAAGTCAAAGTGTATGTGTGTACACGACGGAAAGCGTACACACAACACTTTCGAACAGCATAAATATTACACAACCATTTTAAAAACATCAATAATATGAAGAAATTCACCGGATTCCTCTCTCTGTTACTGGCCATGACGGTCATAGCAGCCTGTGAGAAAGATGAAGACAAGATATACCTGAACAGCATAGAACCGGGGCAGCTCATTGCCTCCGAAAGTTCTGTAGTACTGACGCAAGAGTTGAACAACACCATTGTATTGTCTTTGGCATGGACTACAGACGACCTGTATGTGAGCGACACCACAGTGTCTGTACCCGACGGACTGCTGACCATGACATTGCAGACATCGTCCGACAGCGAATTTTCCGACAACGTGGTTGAAACAACGCAGACTTCCTACTCAACGGCATACACGGGCAGCGAACTGAACTCGCTGGCACAGAGCGTGGGGTTGACACCGGACGTGGCAAGCAACATCTACTTCCGCCTGGCAACCGCCACAGGCAGCAACATGACACCTGTCTATACCAACACCGTGACTGTAAGCGTGACATCTTACGAAATAGACATGACCCTGCTCTACGTGCTCAACACCTCATTGGAAGCCACCGGAACCACACTCTACTCGCCCGATTCCGACGGACATTACGAAGGATTCATAGGGGCAACGTCGTGGTACAACTGTTATTTCCAGGAAGGAAACGGCACCGTATGGGGAGCCTCTCCCATAGACGGCAACCCGTTCACACTCTCGTCTGACGATGATATGTGGAACCTCTGGTTCCCAGGACAGAGCGGATGCTACTATGTGGAAGCCGACGTGAACGACCTTTACTGGACGGCACTCTACATCCCGGCACTTACGGTAAGCGGTGGCATCGAAGGCGAACTGACTTACAATCGCCCGACCAACCAATGGACACTTGTGTTCAATGCCACTTCGACGGGCACAGTCAGCATACAGGTGGCCGGTACGGGCAGCCTCTACAACAGTTCGACCGCCACAGACGATGATGCCGCCATAGCCACCTCCGTGGCACTTGTAACGGGCAGCACCGGACTGGAACTGAGCGAGCAGGCATCAGACATAAGTGTCAGCATACCGGCCACGGGCGAATGCACACTGACTCTCGACCTGAGCGACCCGACCCAATGCACGGCCACCGTAACAAGCGGAAGCACCGTGGTGGAAGAAGTGTCAGAGTTTGTCTATCTTCCGGGCATTGACGACCTCATCAGCGGCAGTTGGACATTCGACAACTACCTGCGCCTGTACGATGAAGACAACCGCTCGTATGCCGGTGCAGCCAACGTAAATTCGGAGTGGGGATACCAGGTGGCCATTGAGGTGGACAACTGGAGCGACTATTATGCCTTGGACGAAGGTGACGCCTATTCCGGTACGCTTCTCTATCAGGGCAGCAACCTTCCTGCACCCGACCCGGGACTGTACTTCATCAACGTCTCTCTGGGCAACCTGACCTACGCACTCACGGCAGTGGAAACGGTCTATTACAGCGGGTTCAATGACGATTGGAGCCTGACACCGATGGCAGAGACCGAAACAACGGGCGTATATTCCGCCACTGTGGAAATAACCGGCGAAACACCGTGGGGCTTCCAAATAGTGCTGGATGAGGATTGGAGCATCTCGCTCGGAGGCGGTGACGGCATACTGCTTTACCAAGGCTCGCCGAGCGTGCAGAATGTGTCGTTCTCTGAAACCAGTGGCACCTTCCTGCTGACGGTAGACCTGATTAAAGGCACGTACAGCATAGAAGCACAATAAGAATTGAAGCAAGTGCGGTGTGTATGCAGCCACCGCACTTGCCGGTTCATGGGCTTACCTGAAACAAAAAAAAATAAAAAGAACAAAACGATGAAACTAAAAGATTTACTTCTTTCGGGCCTGCTCTTATTGGGAGCATCGGCCTGCAATAACGATGACGAAACGCCAGTTTTTCCCGAAGCCACTGTCTATGATATGACGGGCTTCGCCAAAGGTGCCGATGTAAGCTGGCTGACGGAAATGGAGAAATCCGGATACTTGTTCTATACTTCCGACGGCCGGAGCACTGAATGCATGACCCTGCTGCGCGACCTGGGCTTCAACTCCATACGCTTGCGCGTGTGGGTGAACCCCGAGGACGGCTGGTGTAACAAAGACGACGTGGTGGCCAAGGCATGGCGTGCCGCCCAACTGGGTTTCCGCATCATGATTGATTTTCACTACAGCGACACATGGGCCGACCCCTCATCGCAATACAAACCAGCCGCATGGGAGGGACTTTCGCTGGAAGAACTGAAGGATGCCATGACCGAACATACCACCGACGTACTCACCGCCCTCTCACAACTGGGCATCACGCCCGAATGGGTACAGGTGGGTAACGAGACAGGCCCCGGAATGCTGTGGGACACCGATGTCTCGCTCAGCGGTGCCACCTACGACGTGGAAGTTGACGGCACAACCTATCCGGCCAACACGGACAACTTCGCCGACTTCATCACCACCGGCTGCCGGGCCGTGAAGCAGGTGTGCCCCGACACCAAGGTCATCGTACACCTGCAAGAGGGTGAGAACAACGACCTCTACCGCTGGCTGTTCGACATTCTCGAAGAGAACGGGGCGGAATACGATGTCATAGGCATGTCGCTTTACCCGGAAGCAGACACCTGGGAGACCATGCTGGAAGCCTGCATGGAGAACATGGACGACGTGGCCTCGCGTTACGACAAAGAGGTTATGATATGCGAGGTGGGCATGAACTGGGATGAAGAGGAAGCCGCGCTGAGCTTGCTGACAGGATTGCTGGAACGCTCGCAAGAACTGTCGTATTGCCTGGGGGTATTCTATTGGGAACCGGAGTCGTATGGAGGATGGAACAGCTACTACAAAGGCGCGTTCGACGACAACGGCTATCCGACCTCGGCCTTGGATGCCTTTAAATAAGAACAAGCCGGAAAGAACGGCAGGTGCAAAGAAATGCAACGCACCGCTTGCCATTCTTCCCGATTATTGCGTAATTTGTACGGCAAATCCATAACACAATCAACACCCTGAAACATGAAAACGATTCTATGCTCCCTTGTAACCATCCTGTTGACAGCCCCGCTATGGGCGCAGCGCAGCGAAACGCTGCTTGAAGAAGGCTGGAAATTCACCAAAGGCGACGTGCCCGAAGCCACAAGCCCCGCCTTTGACGACACCGGCTGGCAATCGGTCAACGTGCCCCACGACTGGGCCATCTACGGTCCCTTCAGCCGCGACAACGACCTGCAAAACGTGGCCGTCACCCAGAATTTCGAGCGACAAGCCTCCGTCAAGACCGGACGCACCGGCGGACTGCCCTACATGGGCGTGGGCTGGTATCGCATCGCTTTCGAGGCTCCGGCCGACAAACAGGCTACGCTGGTATTCGACGGTGCCATGAGCGAAGCGCGCGTCTACGTCAACGGGCAGGAAGTATGCTTCCACCCCTACGGCTATAATGCTTTCCACTGCGATGTCACACCCTACCTCAACAAAGACGGCAGAGCAAACACGCTGGCCGTGCGCCTGGAGAACCTCCCGCAATCCTCGCGCTGGTATCCGGGGGCGGGACTGTACCGCAACGTGCACCTCGTGCTGACCGACACCATACATGTCCCGGTATGGGGCACGCACATCACCACCCCGCACGTGTCCGAGGCCTATGCTTCCGTCCGCCTGCGCACCCTCGTCGAGGGAGCCGACGGTAAAGACGTGCGCATCGCCACAACCATTGTCAGCCCCGACGGGACGGTCGTGGCCGCCAAAGACCATACGCGCCGCATCAATCCCGGAATCCCCTTCGAGCAGAACTTCCTGATAAACCAACCGCTGCTATGGTCGCCCGAAACACCTTATTTATATAAGGCCGTCTCCAAAGTGTATGCAGACGGGCGACAGGTGGACGAATACACCACCCGCTTCGGCATACGCAGCGTGGCCGTGGTGGCCGACAAAGGGTTCCTGCTCAACGGCAAGCTCCGCAAGTTTCAGGGCGTGTGCAACCACCACGACCTGGGACCGCTGGGTGCCGCAGTCAACACGGCTGCCCTGCGCCGACAACTCACCCTGCTGAAGGACATGGGCTGCGACGCCATCCGCACCTCGCACAACATGCCCGCCCCCGAACTGGTGGAGCTTTGCGACGAGATGGGCTTCATGATGATGGTGGAGCCGTTTGACGAATGGGACATTGCCAAGTGCGACAACGGCTATCACCGCTTCTTCGACGAATGGGCCGAACGGGACATGGTGAACATGCTCCACCATTTCCGCAACAACCCCTCGGTGGTGATGTGGAGCATCGGCAACGAGGTGCCCACCCAGTGCAGGGCCGAGGGCTACAAGGTGGCCGCCTTCCTGCAGAACATCTGCCACCGCGAAGACCCCACGCGCCCCGTCACCTGCGGCATGGACCAGGTGTCGTGCGTGCTCGACAACGGTTTTGCCACGCTGCTCGACGTGCCGGGCTTCAACTATCGCACGTTCCGCTACCGGGAGGCTTACGAACTGCTGCCGCAATCGGTGGTGCTGGGGTCGGAAACGGCTTCCACGGTCAGCTCGCGCGGTGTCTACAAGTTTCCCGTGGAGCTGAAGAAGCAGGCCACATATGACGACAACCAGTCGTCGGGCTACGACGTGGAGAGTTGCTCGTGGTCCAACGTGCCCGACGAAGACTTCGCCCTGGCCGACGACTATCCGTGGACCATGGGGCAGTTTGTCTGGACAGGGTTCGACTACCTGGGCGAGCCGTCGCCCTACGACACCGATGCCTGGCCCAGCCACAGTTCCGTGTTCGGCATCATCGACCTGGCCTCCATCCCCAAGGACCGCTACTACCTCTACCGCAGCCTGTGGAACAGGCAGGAGCACACCCTGCACGTCCTGCCCCACTGGACGTGGCCGGGGCGCGAGGGAGAGAACACGCCCGTCTTTGTCTACACCGACTATCCCGAAGCCGAGCTTTTCGTCAACGGAAAGAGCTACGGACGGCAACGCAAACTGACCGCAGCCGAGAGCAAGGCCGCCGAAGCCAACGACCCCTTCGCCCTGCTGCGCCGCTACCGGCTGATGTGGATGGACGTGCCCTATGAACCGGGCGAACTGAAAGTGGTGGCCTACGATGCCGATGGCCGCACAGCCGAAGAGAAGACGGTGCGCACGGCGGGCAAGCCCCATCACCTGGAACTGGTGGCCGACCGCACGCGCCTGCAAGCCGACGGCAAGGACCTGGCCTACATCACCGTGCGCGTGGTGGACAAGGACGGCAACCTCTGCCCCGCCGACAACCGCCTGGTGCGCTTCAGCGTGAAAGGAAACGGCACCTACCGCGCCGCCGCCAACGGCGATGCCACCTGCCTCGACCTTTTCCACCTGCCGCAGATGCACGCATTCTCCGGACAACTGACTGCCATCGTACAGAGCGGCAAGGAGGAGGGAACCATCACCTTCGAGGCAAAGGCTTCCGGCCTGAGACCCGCCAGACTGGTGCTGCAAACGGCATACTAAAGCCGCCATTTACCTGCAATGCTTACACAAAAAACGCCTGACCCATGCTTCTGAAACTCTACAACAAGAACAACGACCCCAGGGACCTGCAACGGGTGACGGACGTGCTGAACGACGGCGGCCTCCTCGTTTTCCCCACCGACACGCGCTATGCCATCGGCTGCCACGGGCTGAAGGAACGCGCCATCGAACGCATCTGCCGCCTCAAGGGCATCGACCCCAGGAAGAACAACCTCGCCATCATCTGCTACGACCTGAGCAGCATCAGCGAATATGCCAAGGTGGACAACAACGTGTTCAAGCTGATGAAGCGCAACCTTCCGGGACCCTTCACCTTCATCCTGAACGGCACCACCCGCCTGCCCAAAATCTTCCGCAACCGTAAGGAGGTGGGCATCCGAATGCCGGACAATCCCATCATCCGCGAGATAGCCCGCCTGCTCGACGCGCCCATCATGACCACCACTCTGCCCCACGACGAGGACGAGGACGTGGAGTACGGCACCAACCCGGAACTGATTGACGAGAAGTTCGGCGAGGTGGCCGACCTCGTCATCGACGGGGGCATGGGCGGCACGGAAGGCTCCACCGTGGTAGACTGCACACGGGGTACGCCCGAAATCGTGCGGCAAGGAAAGGGAATACTGGAGGAATGAATGGAAAATTGAGGTTTGGGTTACGTGTAATGTGCAACCGGGATGCTGCACGGAGCGTGCTCCATGCCTGTAATCCGGAAACGGATTGCCTGTGTGGAACACGCTCCGTGCGGCATCCCGGAAACGCATAAGATATG
>CAYPUJ010000038.1:0-19579 GCA_964413805.1 uncultured Bacteroides sp.
ATAAAATACACAAACATTACGTCTGCGTCCGCCTCTCCCCTTCAACGTTCTGTCAATCGGCTATGAACTCATAGAGGTCCGGGTCTTCATAATGGGTCTCTCCGTCGTATGGGTCCCGGTCCCAGATGTCGTCAATCTCTCCCTCCATCGTCATGTTCTTGGGTTCCCCGTCCTTGTAGATTTTGGCATAGTCCCGGTTGATTCTCGGATTGATGGTCCTTTTGGCCTTTCCGGCATTGACCAGGTTCAGGCATTGTTGGGCGGACAAGGGGGTGGGCGAAACGACTTCCCAATATTCTATGGCTTTCCGGGGAGTTATCCGCTTGTTGAGATAGCTGTTGCCTGCCGGTTTCTTGCTCTCGTCCGTCTTGGGGGCAAGTTCCACTTTCGGGACGACTTCAACGGTCAGGACATACCGGTGAAGTACCTGCGATTCAACTTCCAGGACGCTACGCTTGACTTCCTGTGCATACAGGCAAGCCGGGAACAACAATCCTCCCGTCAGGGCAAGCAACACTTTGTGGGTCAGGTTCATTCTCTTCATCGTATATCGTTTTTTTGTATGCCTGCAACCGGCGTGGCCTCAGAAGAGGCTCCACGCCACCGTCAGCCCGGCCATTACGATGGCCACCATGCTCATCAGCTTGATGAGGATGTTGAGGCTGGGACCGGAAGTATCCTTGAAGGGGTCGCCCACGGTGTCGCCCACCACGGTCGCCCTGTGCACTTCTCCGCCCTTGCCGCCGAAGTTGCCTTCTTCCACGTACTTCTTGGCATTGTCCCACGCACCGCCTGCGTTCGCCATGAAGACGGCCAGCACGAATCCGCTGCTCAGGCCGCCAATCAGCAGTCCCAGCACGCCCGGCACGCCGAACACCACGCCCGTCACCACGGGGGCGATGATGGCCAGGAGCGAGGGTACCACCATTTCGTGCTGCGCACCCTTGGTGGAGATGGCCACGCACCGCTCGTAGTCCGGTTCGGCTTCGCCCGTGAGGATGCCCTTGATTTCGCGGAACTGGCGGCGCACCTCTTCCACCATGCGGGCGGCGGCACGTCCCACGGCGTTCATGGTCAGCCCGCAGAACAGGAAGGCCATCATGGAACCGATGAAGATGCCTGCCAGCACCTTGGGATTCATCAGCGTCACCTCGTAGTGGTACATGAAGTCGAAGAAAGAAGCGTCCTGCACGTTCACCGTGGTATTGACGCCCACGTGCAGTTCCGTCTCGCCGATGCGTGTCAGCCCGATGCGGATTTCCTCGATGTACGAAGCCAGCAGGGCCAGTCCCGTCAGGGCTGCCGACCCGATGGCGAAGCCCTTGCCGGTGGCCGCCGTGGTGTTGCCCAGCGAGTCGAGGGCATCGGTGCGGCGGCGCACTTCCTCGCCCAGTCCCGCCATCTCGGCATTGCCGCCGGCATTGTCGGCGATGGGGCCGTAGGCATCGGTGGCCAGCGTGATGCCCAGCGTGGACAGCATACCCACTGCCGCGATGCCGATGCCGTACAGGCCCATCGCCACGTTCTCAAAGTCGAAGCCCGATGCAAAGAGGTAAGAAGCCACCACGCCTACCACCACGGCAATCACGGGGATGGCGGTGGAGAGCATACCCAGCCCGATGCCCGAGATGATGACGGTGGCCGGGCCCGTCTTGCCGCTTTCGCTCAACCGGCGCGTGGGTTTGTAGGACTGCGAGGTGTAGTACTCCGTGGAGCGGCCGATGATGACGCCCACCACCAGACCCACCACTACGGCGGCCGACACGCCCAGCCAGTTGTCCAGTCCCAGTGCCCAGAGGATGAGGAACGTGGCAACGACTATCAGTATGGAACTGAGGTTGGTGCCCATCCCCAGCGCGTTCAGCAGGTTCTTCATCGAGGCATCCTCCCTGGTGCGCACGGCGTAGATGCCGATGATCGAGAGCAGGATGCCCACCGCCGCAATCAGCATGGGGGCGATGACCGCCTTGTATTGCATCACCACGTCGCTGTGCAGGAAAGCGGCTGCACCCAGGGCAGCGGTGGAGAGGATGGAGCCGCAGTAGCTTTCGTAGAGGTCGGCACCCATGCCGGCCACGTCGCCCACGTTGTCGCCCACGTTGTCGGCAATGGTGGCGGGGTTGCGCGGGTCGTCCTCCGGGATGCCGGCTTCAACCTTGCCCACCAGGTCGGCACCCACGTCGGCTGCCTTGGTGTAGATGCCGCCGCCCACACGTGCAAACAGGGCCTGGGTGGAGGCACCCATGCCGAAGGTGAGCATGGTGGTAGTAATGACGCAGAGCTTGCTGGTGGGTGTCAGGGCATCGGCGGGAATCACGGCGTTCAGCAACAGGTACCAGAAGGATATGTCGAGCAACCCCAGTCCCACGACCACCAGCCCCATGACCGCACCGCTGCGGAAGGCGATGCACAAGCCGGCGTTCAGCGACTTGCGGGCGGCGTTGGCGGTGCGTGCCGAGGCGTAGGTGGCGGTCTTCATGCCCAGGAAACCCGCCAGGCCGGAGAAGAAGCCTCCGGTGAGGAAAGCCACGGGCACCCAGTGGTTCTGCACGTTGAAGCCGTAGGCCATGATGGAGAAGAAGATGACCAGCGCAAGAAACACAAGCCCGACGACTTTGTATTGTTGTTTCAGATAAGACATCGCCCCTTTGCGCACGGCGGCGGCGATTTTTATCATTTGAGAAGTGCCCTCACTTTCTTGCATCATTTGTCTGTGGAAATAACAGGCAAACCCGAGGGCCAACACGGACGAGACTGGAACCAGCCAGAAAAGAAGTTGTTCCATGGCAGTTGAATTATTTAAGCCGTTAATCTAATAAGGTGTAACTAAAATCTGCATAAAAGTAGAGAAATGAAAGCAAAGGAACAAACATAAAAACGTATTTAAGACTTTATTATCTTCTGTTTCATTTTCGGGTTGTTCGGGTTGCGTTTACCGCATTTCCGGGATGCCTGTACGGAGCACGCTGGATGCCTGTACGGAACGCGCTCCGTACCTGTATCCAGCGCGTTCCGTACAGGTGTGGAAGAAAAGGGGTGTACGTGCCCCGGCGTTGCCCTATTCTGACCCGCTTCCGTCTCCCGCAGTGGCCGTTCCGGACGTGTGTGCCGCCGTGTCTGCTTTCTCCTTTTCGTCGGCTGTCCTCTTTCCGGTGGCATAGTCCGTGGGCTTGACCCCGAACTGGCGTTGGAAACACTTGGCGAAGTAGGAAGGGCTGCTGAAGCCCACCATGTAGCAGACTTCGTTGATGCGCCGCCCGCCTTCGGCCAGGAGTTGTGCCGCCCGTTTGAGGCGGATGAGCTGGATGAGTTCGCCCGGTGTGGCTCCGGCCAGCGACTTGACCTTGGCGAACAGCCCCGAACGGCTCACGCCCAGTTCGCGGGCGAGAAAGTCTGCGGACAGGTGCGGGTCGGCGAGGTGCTCTTCCACCAGCTGTTCCATGCGTTGCAGGAGGGCTGCGTCGGTGGGGTTGAAGGCGATGCCGTCCAGGGGCATGGACGGCTGGCTGGAGAAGCGGCGGCGCAGCAGCTGGCGCAGTTGCAGTAGGTTGCGCAGGCAGGCCAGGAGGTAGGCCACGGAGAAAGGCTTCTCCACGTAGGCATCCGCCCCGCAGTCCATGCCTTCCACCCGCGAGTCGTCGTCGGTCTTGGCCGTGAGCAGCACGAAAGGCACGTGGCAGAGCGAGGGGTCGGCACGCAGGGTGCGGCAGAGCGAGGGGCCGTCGGTGCGCGGCATCATCCAGTCGCTGACCACCAGTGTGACCTCGTGTGCTCGCAGCACTTCGAGGGCTTCGGACCCGTCGGAGGCCGTCAGCACCTGGTAGTGGGTCGAAAGGCTGTCGGCCAGGAAGCTGCGCATGTCCGCATGGTCTTCCACCACCAGCACCACCGTTGGCGACGTGCCTTGCGATGCGGGCACGGAGAGGTCGGGCAGGATGTCCGGCGGCGGTGTGGGTGCGGAGGCGGCGAGCGTAGGTGTCAGCGGAGGGCCCGATACCGGCAGGGTGGCCGTGAGCAGGGTGCCGCCCGACGGAGAAGGAAGCACCTCGACTTCTCCCCCGTGACGTTCTGCCACGTGGGCCACGATGCTCAGCCCGATGCCCGTGCCCCCGGTGCCGGGATGCCCCTGGAAGAACGGACGGAACACGAGCCGCCGTTGTTCGGGCGGGATGCCCGGCCCGTCGTCGGCCACGGAGAGGACGTAGTGCATCCCGTCGGGCGAGAGCGAGCAGGACAGCACGGCCTCGGTATGCGCATACTTGAGGGCGTTGCTGAGCAGGTTGCTGATCAGCTTGGTGAGCTGTTCGCCGTCTGCCACCGCTTCCAGTGGCCTGTCGGGCAGGGAGGTGGTGAGGCGCAGGTTGCGGCTGCGGAACGAGGGTTCGAAGCGGCGTGCCACCTCGTCGGCCAGGGCACGCACGTCCAGCCGCGTGGGGTGCATCGGGAGGCCCTCGCGCTCGACCTTGCGGAAGTCCAGCAACTGGCTGACCAGGTCGAGCAGGCGGCGGCTGTTGCGCTCGATGACGGTGAGGTCGTCCATCACCGCCGGGGGAAGGGGCACGGACGAGCGCATCACCTTGTCGAGCGGGGCGATGATGAGCGTCACCGGGGTGCGTATCTCGTGGGCGATGGTGGTGAAGAAGTTGATTTTGGCTTCGTGCAGGGCCTGTTGCTGTTCGGCCTGTGTGCGTGCCAGGGCGGCTGCCTGGCGGCGGTTTGCCCGTTTCCATGCCAGGCGGACGCAGAAGGCCGCTGCCAGCAGCACCAGCAGTATCTGCAGGATGCGGGCGGGCACGGTCTGGTAGAAAGGGGGATGCACCTCGATGAGCAGCTTCGCCTCGCCGGTGCTCCAAAGCCCGGAATTGTTGGTGGCCCGCACGCGGAACACGTAGTGTCCCGGAGGCAGGTTGGTGTAGGTGGCCCTGTGTTCGGAACCGGCAGTCGTCCACCCCTTGTCGAAGCCTTCCAGCAGGTAGACGTAGCGGTTCTTGGAGGGGACGCAGAAGCTGAGGGCCGCGAAGCGCAGCGACACCACGCGATGCTCCGGATACAGGTGGAGCGGGCCGCCGCCTTCGGGCCAGCGGGGGAGGAGTTCCTCTCCCGGACGGACCTCGCTTCCGTCCACCTCTATCCCGTTGACCACCACGGGCGGGGGCACGCGGTTGGCGGGGAGGCGGTGGGGCAGGAAGGCGTTGAACCCGTTGGCCGTCCCGGCATACACCTTGCCGTCGGAAGCCTGCATCACGGCGTTCACCACGAAGCAGTCGTTGTGCAGCCCGTCGTCGCGGGTGAAGCGCAGGCACGAGCCGTCGGTGGGGTTGTAGCGCAGCAGCCCGTGGCTTGTGGTGAGCCAGAGCGTGGCGCCCGTCCTCACGATGCCGCAGATGTTGTCGTTCCCGCCGTCGGCAGGCAGGGAAACGGCGGTGAAGCTGTCCGAGGCCGTGTCGAGCCGGCAGAGTCCCGCCTGTGTGCCCGCCCAGAGGGTGCCGTCGGGATCGACGTGGATGCAGTTGGCCTGGCTGCTGGCGGGGCTGTCGGCCAGCGGGGTGGGGTAGTGCCGGTAGCGGCCGGCGGTGTCGAGGCGGAAGATGCCGTTGCCCTGGGTGGCAAACCAGAGGTTCCCCACCGAATCCTGGTCGATGTCGATGGCGGTGGCGTGCAGTTCGCCCGTCGGGAGGAAACGGCCGGAGGAACGGTCGTAGCGGTAGATGCCCGAAAGGGTAGACACCCACACCGTGCCCGTGCGGTCGCGGAAGATGGCGTAGCTGCTGCTGGCTTCGGGCGGCAGGTTGCCGTTGGAGAAGCCGGGACGGAAGCGGCCCGTGCGTGTGTCCATCACGTGGATGCCGTCTGCGTAAGTGCCCACCCAGAGGTCGTCGCCGTCCAGGCAGAGGGCATGGACGTTGCGTCCGCCGCCGGGCAGAGGGTGGGACACGAAACGGCCTTCGGCGGGGAGGAAGTGGCAGAGTCCCCCGTCGTCGGAGGCAATCCAGATGCGTCCGTACCGGTCTTCGCAGAAGCGTGCGATGACGCTGCCCGGCAACGACCCGGAAGTGGTGCTGCGCCCGTAGTTCTCGAAGGCCGCGCTGCCGGGCGGGGAGTAGCATACGCCGCCATAGAAGGTGCCCGCCCAAAGCCCGCCTTCGCGGTCGCGCGTCAGCGGGTAGACAAAGCGGCTGGACAGGGCGGCGGGGTCGAGGGGAGGGTTGGAGAGAAGGCGGTGCTGCCCGGTGTGGACATCGAACAGCAGCAGGCCGTCGTCGGAGCCTGCCAGCAGCAGACCCGGGGCGTACTCCAGGAGCGAATGGATGTGGAGGGTGCCCCTGGCTTGCGAAGGGGGCAGGTGGACGGTGGCGTGTCCCGTGTCGGTGTCCACGCAGTGCAGTCCGCTCTGCCAGGTGCCGAGCCAGAGGCGGCCGTCGGCGGCTTGCAGCAGGGTGAGGCTTTGCGGACGTGCTTCTTCTTTCGGGGCGTGGTCGTAGTGGAGGGCGAACGGTTCGAAACGGTTCGTTGCACGGTTGAGGCGGTAAAGCCCGTGCGGTCCCTGGTTGGTGACGGCCCAAAGGCGGTTGTCCGCATCGGCCAGCAGGTCGGCGGCCACGTTCTGCGTTTCGGCGGGCAGGGAACGGCGGTACAGCCCGTTGCCGGCGGGCGAGTAGCAGAAGACTCCCTGCCCCTCGGTGGCTATCCAGAGGCATCCGTCGAGGTCGGTGGTGAAGGCCCTGACCGTGCAGTCCACGGTTTCGCCTTCGGGTGTGGCAAGGTCGAAGGGGCGGATTTGTTCGGTGGCATAGTCGAAGCAGTAGACACCGTGCACCGTGCCTATCCACAGCAGGCTGTCAGTCTCCTGAAGGGCGGTGATGCACTCGTCGAAGCGGCGGTTGCTGAGGGGGAAGTGGCGGATGCGGATGCCGTCGTAGCGGTCCAGCCCCTCGTCGGTGCCGAACCACAGGTAGCCCGACGAGTCTTGCAGCACGGCCCGCACGGTGTTGGCTGCAAGTCCCTCGTGGGTGGTGAGGTGGCGGAAGCGGAACTCGGGCAGTTCGGAGGCGCGGACGGTGCAGGCGGCGAGCAGCAGGGCAAGGAGGGCGACGAAGCGGGCGGGCGGTTTCATGGCGGCACGGTTAGCGGTCGTAACGGATGCGGTAAGGCCATTGCCCGTTCAGGGTGTCGTCGCCTTCGGCTATCATCCAGTGTTCGGTGGGTGCGCCCATCACCACGAGGTAGAGGTGAGCAAGGGGCCGGTCGTCGGGAACGGCAAGGGTGGCATGTCCTTCAGCCTCGCGTTCCATCGGCCCGTAGACCGAAGTGCCGTCGGCCTTGACCCCCACCAGCCCGTAACGCCATCCGGCGCATTCGGGGCGCACCGTGCGGTAGCCTTTGGCACCGGGCAGGCCGCAGAAGGCCACCGATGCCGTGTCGCCCGGTGCGGGCACGGGGAGGGGAATCACGTTGAAGCCGTAGTTCTCCGGACAGCGTCCGGGTGTGGCCTGCATCCATCCGCCGGGAAGGGGCTGCAACTCCGTGTCGTGCCGGCAGGCGAAGGCGCGTGTCTCTTCCCACGCACGCGGATAGTCGAGGTTGACGAAGAGGCGGCAGGCCTCGAACATCTCGTCGCAGAACGCTTCCTGGCTCAGGCCGAACATCCGCTTGTAGGTCATCACGGGGTCTTCTCCCTTGCGTCCCTGGCGGAAGAGTTCGGCAATGACGGGCAGTCCCCGTTTCATGCCCCAGTACTCCGGCACGTAGGGAGAGTGGTAGATGTTGTCGAGGTGGAGAAAGGCTTTGTGGGTCAGTTGCATGAAGGCATCGAAGTGGTAGGCTTCGTCGGCTATCCAGTTGGGATTGACTTGCCAGAGCATCCACTGCGAGGCCATTTCGAAGAAACCGTTTCCTCCCCAGGATTCGCCTTGGCCGTCGGCTTCAATCTGGCACTGGAAGCTGTGCCCCAGTTCGTGGGCGATGCAGTTCAGTTGCTCGTCCTGTATGCGGTTGGGTGCCACCCACAGTGCGCCGATGGTCCGGTCGTAGTCTCCACCGTAGGCGGTGCCCTCCAGCGAATAGTTGAGCATCACCATCATGCGCAGGCTGTCGACCTTGGAGCCGGGCAGGGTGAAGCGCAGCGTGTCGCGGAAGTAGGTGTAGAAGCGTTCCAGCTTCCGCTGCAGGTTGGGCAGGTCCACGTGCATGTCGTGTCCGTCCAGGGCGGGCGGGTTGGCGAGGTCGTCGCCGAATCCCTTTTCCCAGAAGACGACAAAGTTGTCCGTCAGTGCCGAGCGTTGGCGGCACCAGCGGCTTTCGGGGTCGTCGAGGTTCATCCCCTGCAGTTCCTGGGGGATGTAGACGGCTTTCTCGTGCGGTTGGACGCAGGCTGTCAGGCCGAGCAGGGCGGCCAGGCAAATCCGGTGGAGGAAAGGTTTCATCTGTTTCAGTTTTTACCGTTTGCGGCGGTTTTTGTTAGAAATTCAGGTTCAGTCTCAGGGTGGCGTAGTATTCCACTCCGTTCTTCATGTAGACCAGCACGGGCTGCACGGTGTAAGTCTGCCCGGCCACGGTCTGTCCCGGGAAGTGCCCGTAGGTGATGACAAACGACGTGGAGTCATACTCGAACCACACGGGGTCGGAGTCCGACCACGAACCTACGTAGCCGTCTGCCGTGCAGTAGAATCCGCTGTTGGCCGTGTACGTGTAGGACACGGTGCCGTCGGGCTGGAGCAGTCCCAGGGTGATGCGTCCCTCGGCGGGCGACGCGGTGCTGCCCGATGAGATGCTTTGCGTGTTGGCCGCGATCTGGCTGGGCTGCATTGCAAAGGCCTGGGCAATGAGGGTGAGGTCGCCCGTCTCCAGCAGGTCGATGCTGCCCAGTTCGTAGTCCCCGCTGGTGGCATCGCACGACAGGTTGTAGGTCAGGGTGATGTCTTGCGGGTCGGCACTGGTGTCAATCTCCACGTTCCCATACAGGTCGGTGCCGTCGAAGCGCACGCGGTAGGGCCATTGGTCGTCGGTCAGCTCGTTCTCGTCCCAGGGAGATTGCCGGTATTCGGCAGGCGAGCCTTGCACCACGAGGTAGAGGCGTTCCGTTCCCGACGGCACGGTATAGCTCACCGTGGCCGTGGAGGCCGTGTTCATCTGCCCGTAGTCGCGGGTGCCGTCGGACTTCAGGGCCACAAAGCCGTATGCCCAGCCTTCCAGTCCCGCTCCCCGGTTGTTGTAGGTGCTGACTGTGCCTGCCACGCTCTCCCCTTCGCTGCCAAGGTATTCGCCCGGGTCGTCGTCGGCCAGGGCAGTACCCACGGACAGTCCTTCGAAGTCCACGCTGATGGTGGTGCCCGCAGCGGGCACGTTCAGGGCTATCACGTTGAAGCCCGTGGTGCCGGGGCAGTCGCCGTAGGACACCTGGTAGTAGCCCTCGGCATCGGTGTAGAACTGGGTGCTGTACCGTCCCTGGTAGCTGTCGGCATAGTCGCGGACGCGGTCAATGTCGAAGGTGGCCATGCGGGCGGCGTAGTCGTAGAGTTCGCGCCGGGTGGTCTCCCAGTCGTTATTGTTGTAGATGCGCATATAGGCGCCGATGGCATCTTCGGGAGAGACCGATTCGTTCCAGATGCGTCCCACCGTCTCCATGCCGTGCAGTTGGCTCCAGTAGTATTGCAGCCAGTAGCTGGCGTAGCGCATCCATTCGTTTTCGAAGTGGCGGTGGCAGTGCCAGAGCCAGGAGTCGAGGTAGTAGTTGAACACTTCGTCCGGATAGTCGATGAACGACTGCCACTGGGCGCACTGCTCCCAGAAGCCGTTGCCGCCGTTGCTGTTCTCGTAGCCGTAGCGGAAGCCGCTGAGGTAGTCGTCCGCCCCGCCCCGGTACAGCTTGTCGCAATACACCTGGTACTGGAACGAGTGCCCGATTTCATGCCCGATGGTGGAGCCTACCGGCTGGCAGGTGCTCGGATTGACCCACAGGGCACCGATGACGTTGTCGTAGCCCGACCCGGTGGCCAGCCATTCTGTCTGGTAGAGCAGGTAAATCTGCATCTTGTACTGGTCCAGGTAGGACTGCCCCAGTTCGATGAAGCCCAGCGTTTCCACGTTGGTCTTGTAGAACTGTTCGGCCTTTTCCAGCAGGTCGTCGATGTCTACGCGCAAGTCCGAGGGCACGTCATCGCTGTTGGGGTCGTCGCCGAAGCCCGCTTCCCAGAACACGAAGAAGTGGTCGCTTTGCTTGCTGCGTGTCCACGACCATTTGGCATCGCTGCGCAGCATGTTTATGCTGCTGAACTCGGCAGGCTTGTAATACATATCCAGGTTCTCCACGTCCGATTCGTCCAGGATGGTCAGGTTCGAACCGCCCTGGGTGACGGTGATGTCTTTCGAGGCCGAAGCACACGTCACGGTGATGGTGGCCGTGCGGGCAGCACTGCCCGTGTTCTCCTCCATAGAGAAGCTGAGGGTGTTGTATCCTCCCATGCCGCTTGCGTCGACCAGGGTGAGCCATTCCTCCGTGCCGTCAAAGGTGACAGAGGCCGACCATGTGGCACGTGCTGTCAATTCGATGGAGTAGGAAGTGACATCCGCCTCCACCGAGATGTTCAAATCCTCTTCGGCTATGATGAGATAGGAAGAGGCGGACAACTCATCGTCGTCGTCGCTGCAGCCCGTGAAAGTAGCAGCGAGCGTGACTATGCAGTAGATAAGCGTCCAGTATAGTTTTCTGTTCATGGCATTTCTTACATAGATTCTAAATGGAAACCTCAATCGTGAAGAGCGTTTCCGCTGCAAAGATAAGGCGAAAAGCCCTTCACGATTGAAGTGTTTCCTTAATGTTATTCTACCTCAAGATGGACATTGAACATCACGATGCTGTTCCCGGACATAAGCCCGAACTGAGCATCGAACGATTCGCCTCCTTCAAACGCACCGGGCATCAGTCCAATGTAAAGGAGCGATGCGTCTTCGGGCCAATCAACCAGATTGTCGGCATCGTTGCCGTAATATTCAATGTAGAAGGCACCGTTGGCATATTCGTCTATCTCTCCGTCCGAGTTGTACCAGAAGCCGACGTTGGCCGTGAAGTCTTGCGTATAGGAACCGTCAGATTTCACACCGACGATTTCGAGGTCGGTAGTGGACGAAAGACCCAAGTCTTCCAGCACGGCATCAATGTCGAATTCCACGGTTTCATAAACCCACTCCGTGTCGTCATGCTGTATGGTTACGTCCACATCGTATGTGTTCACCACGCTTGCCGTCACCGCACCACGTTCAACAAGGTTGTAGGTGATGGCCACAGCTACACGCTTGTTGGCATAGGAAAGGCATTCATATACCGTCCATGTCGTTGGTTCGGTAGTCTGTCCGGGGTACTGTCCTACATTGAAATAGTTGCTTGCAATTTCAGAATCGGGGTCTCCCTGCCATTCACAATAGAAGGCGATTGTGCCCAATGCTTCGAGCTCGCTGTACACACCTGCATCACCGTTGACATCGAACCAGTGTCCCCAATAGCCGTTGGTGGTAGAACGGTTGAGGGTGTAGTCCTGGTGAGTGGAAGCCTGTATGGCAAAGCCGGTGATGGAAGGTGCACCGTCAGCCTGGTTGATTCCGGCTGCCACATCATCTGCGCTCAGCCCGAAGCATTCGCCGATGGCTTCCAGGTCAATCTCAAACGACGTGTAGGTCCACGTAGAAGAAGATATGTAGTCCGTCACCGTGTATTCCAGGATGAGGTCGGCATTGATGGTTTGCATCAGTGCGTCGCTGATGGAGTCCTGGATGCGGATTGTTTCGATTTCCTCGTCCGTCAGGGTGTGGAGGCTGGAAACGTCGTCCAGGTCATAGTCGCCGCAGGCGGTGATGCTTGCCAGGAGCACCAGCGCGGGCAACAGGAAAATGTAGTATAGCTTTTTCATAATTTTTATGCTGAAAGATTACACAATTAATTGCTTGCTCCCGTATATCCCGGATTCTGCTCGATGGTGGTGTTGGTGCGCATCACGCTTTCGGGAATGGGGAACACGTTCCAATGGTCTTCGCTGACGTCGCTGACGGCATCCTTGCAGAAATAGGACTTCCCGTTGAACACGTTCCGCCCGTCGGACAATTTGAAGCGGATCATGTCCTGGCGACGGTGTTCCTCGCAGGCGAACTCCCACCCGAGGTCGTCGAACAGGCCGCCAAACTCGATGTCGTCTCCGCCCTCGTAGGTGCTCGTGTAGCTGGTCCAGTCGTTGTAGGCATTCGGGCTATACTCGCTGTGCCCGTAGGAATAGACGCTTCCGCCCTTGAGCTGCTCGACGGTGCGGACGGCATCTTCTTCGTTCTCAAACGAGCGTCTGCGCACCTCGGTCACTAAGTCGGCTGCCGTCTGCTCGTCGCGTCCCAGGCGCAACAGGCATTCTGCCTTGATGAACATGGCATCGGCCAGGCGGAAGATAACCAGGTCGTCCGCAGTGGTGCCCCAGTCGCCGCCGCCCACAATCTCGTACTTGTGCAGGCGGTAGCCTTCCTGCTGGTAGGCTCCGTCGATGGAGTGCACGTTCTGGTTGTAGGTCAGGTAGCCCGTTCCCGACCAGTCGTCGGAAGTGAAGGGAATGGGCTCTCCGGCATTGGGCGTGTAGGTGCCATCGGAGTTCTCCACGGCATAGCGCTGCAGGCCCATGGCCCACGTGTCGGTCAGCCGTTGGTCGTTTGCGTCGTAGGTGTCGATGAACTGCGGCACGGCGCACGAGCCGTTGGTAGCGTTGGCGGTGCTTCCGTAGGCATCCAGTCCGGATTGGGGCATGACGTAAGTCATCAGGTTGAACTGTGAGGTGTGGGTGCGGTCGCCCGGTATGCAGAAGATGATTTCGGGGCAGTCGTCGATGTCCTCGCGGAAGCAGTCGCTGTAGTTTTCGGCCAGCGAGAACCCGCCTTCGTTGATGACGGTGTTCACCTCGGTCAGGGCATCTTCATACCCCTGCGTGTCGTCGGTGCCGAGGTAGACGTTCTTGTTGAGGTAGAGTTTGGCCAGGGCCATGCATACGGCGTATTTGTTGCCCCAGCCGTGGATGTATTCGGTGCTGATCTGCTCCTTGATGTCGTTCAGCTCGCTCACGCAGAAGTCATAGATGGTCTGTGCGTCCTGCTGTTCGGGCACGTAGCCGGTCTCGACGTCCATCGTGGTCTGCAGGGGCACGTTGCGGAAGAGGTCGAGCAGGTGGTAGTAGCACATGGCGCGGAAGAAGCGCATCTGTGCGATGTCCTCCGTGTTCTCTTCGGGCAGGTTGTCGAGGGCCAGGTTGCAGTAGTTGATGCAGGCGTAGGCATAGTACCAGTTGTTCTCAGACAGGCCGTAGTTGTAGTCCCAGTTGTGCTTGTGTCCGTTGATGTAGAGGTCTCCCCACCCGATGCCGATGCGGTAGGGCACCATGTACTGGTCGGTGCAGACTTCCAGCTGGTGGAAAAGCCCGAACCAACTGCAGTGCAGGTAGCGGAATTGTGCCACGGCCTGTCCCACCACCAGACTGATGTCGTCTTCGTTGGTCAGGTCGATGTTCTCGTCGTTCAGCGAGCTGTAGAGGTGTTCTTCGAGGTCGGTGCACGAAGTCGTGAAACCGATGCTTCCGCCGACCAGCAGGCTCAACACTATGTTTTTAAATGTCTTTTTCATAATTCGTTCACTCCTTTTTTTTAAAAGTTAAGGGTCACTCCCACCGTGTACGAACGGGTGGTGGGGTATTTGTCCTGATAGTCGATGCCGGGATAGAGGAAGTAGTTGTCCACTTCGGGGTCCAGTCCGGTGTATCCGGTGATGCAGAACAGGTTGGTGGCCGACGCATAGACGCGCAGGTTGTTGATGTAGTTCGTGATTTTCCCTTTCAGGGGGAGGGTATAGCCCAGGGTGATGTTGGTCAGCTTCAGGAAGTCGCCGTTCTCCAGGTGATCGCTCGAGAAGTATTGGGCGGCGGAGCTGGAGAGCTGCACCATCTTCCGGGTGCCGTCTTCGTTGTACACCGGCGTGCCGTCCAGATTGATGGCGGGACGGTAGTCTGCCGCTGTCTTCAGGCGGTTGTAGGCCACGGTGTTGTTCTCGTAGAAGCAACGCCATGCGTTCAGAATCTTATAGCCGAACTGTCCGGTGAACTGCAGGCTGAGATCCCAGTCCTTGTAGGAGAACTGGTGTCCCCATCCCAGGTAGAGCTTGGGCAGGCCGTTGCCCAGGCGTTGGCGGTTCTCCGTCACGTTGAGGCTGGTGTCGAACTCGGCGGTCGTCCAGCCGCCGTTGCCGTCGCTCACTTCCACGATGGGCACTCCGTTTTCGCTGATGCCCACGTATTTCAGGCCCCAGAAGTCGCCCAGGCTGTAGCCAACCTCCATGATGTGCGTGCTCACCGAGATGGGCTCGCCCAGTCCGCCGACTTCGTGGTAGTCTTCGGTCTCATACAGGGTGTTGCTCAGCGAGAGCAGCTTGTTCTTGTTGTGCGAAAGGGTCAGCGTGGTGTTCCAGGTGAAGTCCCTTGTCTTGACCGGCACACCGCCCAGCATGATTTCCACACCCACGTTCTGCAGGTCGCCCACGTTGGCCGTGGTGGTGCTGTAGAGGTTGGGCGGCACGGGCACGTCATAGTCGTACAGCAGGTCCGAAGTCTTGCGGTGGTACACGTCGATGCTTCCGTAGAGCCGTTCTTTCAATACGCTCCAGTCGATACCTAAGTTCCATTCGCGGGTGGTCTCCCATTTCAGGTCTTTGTTCACGTTCTGGGTGATTTCTATGGTCTGAACCCAATCTCCGTTCCGGTCCAGGATGTCCCCGTAGGTGGCAACGCCGTAGAGGTATTGCGAGAGGTAGGAGGAGGAGGGAGTGATACCCGTGACACCGAAGCCGAGGCGTACCTTCAGGTTGTCCAGCCAGCCTTTCGTGCTCTCCATGAAGCTTTCGTTGGACACGGTCCAGCCCAGCGAAACCGAGGGGAACGTGGCCCATTTGTTGTTGTCACCGAACTTGCTCGACCCTTCGTGGCGTATGCTCACCAGTGCGTTGTACCGGTCGGAGAAGCCGTAGCTTACGCGGGCGAAGAAACCGATCAGCGTGTCGTCGTATTTGCTTGAACTCATGGAGGCGTGCCGGTCCGACTCGGTCAGGAGGGTTCCGCTGCCCAAGTCGTTATACTTGTACACCAGTGATGTGAAGTTGCCGTTCCCGGCCGAGAATCCGTCGTACACGTTGTAGAGGTAGCTGTAGCCCACCAGTCCTTCGAAGCGGTGTTTCCCCCAGGTGTGGTTATACCGCGAGGTCAGTTCCAGAGTCTGGCTGCGGTAGTTCCCTTCGCTCTTCGACGCATAGCCGTTGTAGTCTTCCTGCGTGGCCAGGCTGTAGTAGTCCGGGTAGGTGAACGACTGGCTCACCGAGGCGGTCTCGTTCATGCTCAGCATCAGGTTCGTCTGCCATCCCTTGATGGGTTCCACGGTGACGTTGCCCGTCATCTGGTAGAAACGGTTGCGCACGTCGCCTTCGTATTCGTTCTGGATTTCCACCGGGTTGTAGTAGTACAGCTTGTCGAAGTTCTCGTAGTAGCTGCCGTCCTCGTTGTAGATGGGTTCGGACGGGTTGCGGATGATGGCCTGGCGGTAGGCATACGAGTTGTTGTTGAGCGAATACTTCTGCCGCGTTATCAGGGCATTGAAGTTGAACTTCAGCTTGTCTTCCCAGGCGTACTGGGTGTAGTCCAGCTGCATCTTCAGGTTCTCGTTGTCGCTCTTCCGCATGATGCCCTCCTCGTTGCTGTAGGCGATGTTTGCCGAGTAGGTGGAGTTCTTGCTGCCCCCGTTCATGGAGAGCGCGTGGTTGTGCTTGAAGCCTGCCCGGCGGCTGATGGCCTTCAGCCAGTCCGTGTCGTAGCCTGCGTAGCTGAACGATGTCAGGCCGTTGATGATGTCGTGCGTGTCCATGAACTCGGGCGTGGCCGTCCATTTCGAGAAGGACACGTAGCCGGAGTAGGTGATGTCCGCCTTCTGTTCACGCCGTCCGGTCTTGGTCGTGATGAGGATGACGCCGTTGGCACCGCGCGTTCCGTAGATGGCCGCAGCCGAGGCATCCTTCAGCACGTCGATGGAGGCGATGTTCTCCGGAGCCACCGTGGTCAGGTCGCCTTCGATGCCGTCCACCAGGATGAGCGGCGTGGTGCTGCCCGTGATGGTGTTGATGCCGCGCAGCATGATGGACGAGCCCGAAGTCGGGTCGCCGCTGGAGTTGGTCACGCTCAGGCCGGCAATCTTACCCTTGACCAGTTCGGCGGCATCGCCGATCTTGCCCATCGTGAAGTCTTCGGCCTTCACGCTCGCGATGGAGCTGGTCACGTCGCCCTTGCGCTGCGTACCGTAACCGATCACCACCACTTCGTCCAGCATTTCGTTGTCTTCGTGCAGTACGATGTCCACGTGTGTCCTGTCGGCGGACACTTCGACTGTCTTGTATCCGATGTAGGATACCTGCAGTACGGCGTTGCGGTCTTTCACACTGATGCGGAATGCACCGTCCAGATTCGAGATGACACCGTTGGTGGTGCCTTTCTCCATGATGTTTACCCCGACGAGGGGTGTGCCCTGCGTGTCTTTCACGCTACCTGTCACCGTGAGGGTCTGCTGTTGCACGACCGTCACTCCTTCTCTGTCCGCCGATCCGGCTCCGGGCGTGAGCGCGTAGGCACCCATTCCCGCTCCCACCAACAGGCAGGCTGCCATTCGCTTCCAGAGCAGGAAGTCTGGCAAGGTCTTACCGTTTAATGCTTTCATAAGCAGTTCAAGTTTTTAGGTTAATAATAATAGATGTTTATGTGGATTCACGTGATAAGCATCGCGTTCAGTCCAGTTTCCATTCGATGACCCCTCCCGATTCTCCTTCCTGCAGTTGGGCCACAATCATCAGGTCGGTGGTCTCCACGGGGGTGAACTCCAGGTGGTTGTAGCGGTCCTTGTCGGTGGTGTAGGGGGTCAGTGCTTCCACCTCTTTCCATTGCCCGCCCTGTCTGTAGTAGAGCTTCCACGAGGCGGGCACGCGGAAGTTGCCGTCGTAGTGGTCGAAGTCCAGCCAGTACACGTCCGCGCTCTTCACCCGCGTGGGTTTGTCGAAGCGGTAGCAGACGTTCTCTTTCGAGCCTCGGCGCAGCCACCAGTAGTGGTAGGGCTTCGAGATGTCGGCAGAGCTTTTGGGCTCCCACTGGTCGTTGTAGCCCCATGCCCATTGCAGGTTGGAGGTGGCGGCGGGCACGTCCACGTTCTGCTGCGTGGGCAGCGAGTAGGGAGTGGCCTGGCTGGCCAGGGTCGGTGCAGGGGTGGGGCGGGCAACGTCGGCCGATTCGGGTATCCACACGGCCATTTCCACCGGTCCCCGGTTGTTCCAGGTGGAGTAGGGGATGGCGCGGAAAGGCACTTCGCGGGTCGTTCCGTCGGGTTGCACTTCGTGTGCCGTTCCGGTCAGCACCACCACGCCGTTCAGCAGGTCCGGTTCGAAGCCGGCCTCCACGGGTGTGCCGTCGGGGATGAACTTGTTGAACACCGTGCTGTCCGGCTGGTCCCATCCCTCCAGGCAGTAGACCACGGGACCGCGTTCCATCGCCAGCTTGCCCCGGTCGTCCTCCACCAGCTGGTTGGCGCGGATGCGGCGCACTTCCATCGGCAGCGAGAGGGTCACCGTGTCGCCCGCCTTCCAGGTGCGCACCAGGGTGGCATAGCCGTCGCCCTTCAGCGGTTTCACGGTCTTGCCGTTCACTTGCAGGGTGTAGGCGGCGGGTTGGGTGGTATAAGTATAGAGGTCGGTGGCCACGGGGGCTGTGCCCGCCCAGGCGGGGATGCGCAGGCGCAGGGCAAACTCGCCCTCCTGCTCGGGCGTGACGGTCAGGGTCACGGTGCCGTCCCACGGATAACCGGTGGTCTGTTCGATGTGTACGTTGCCCCCTTCGGTGGCGATGTCCGCACTGCCGCCCATGTAGAGGTTGACGTAGATGTCCGTGCCCTGGGTGGCGTAGGCATAGCCCGGCACGCCTGCCATGAAGCGCGTCACGTTGCCCGGGCAGCAGGCGCACCCGAACCACGGCTGCCGTTCGTGCTGCCCCATGCTCTCCAGCGGGTTGTCGTAGAAGAAGCGGTCGCCGCTGAGCGACACGCCGCTGAGCACGCCGTTGTAGAGGGCGCGTTCCATCACGTCGGCATACTTGGCCTCGCCCGTTGCCAGGAACATGCGGTAGTTCCAGTAGACGTTGGCAATGGCGGCGCACGTTTCGCAGTAGGCCGTGTGGTTGTTCAGTTCATAGTCGGGACCGAAGCCTTCGCCCTGCGCCCGCGAGCCCATGCCGCCGGTGATGTAGAGCTTGCGCCCGGCCAGGTTCTGCCAGAGGCGTTCGAGGGAGTGGAGATAGGCCGTGTCGCCCGTCAGCATGGCCACGTCGGCCACACCGGAGTAGAGGTAGCCCGCGCGGACGGCGTGTCCCACGATTTCGTCTTGTTGGAGGATGGGCTTATGGTCCTGGCTGTACATGCTGGGTGCGTGCCCGTCGGTGCACCGGCCGGTTTCTTCCACGAAGTATCGGGCTTGTTCCAGGTACTTCGTGTCACCCGTCACCTTGTAGAGCTTGGCCAGTGCCATTTCCACGATGGGGTGTCCGCCCGGGCGGTGGATTTGCCCGCTGTCCGGCCCGAACACCTGGCACACCAGGTCGGCGTTCCTGATGGCCACGTCCAGCAGGGAGCGTTTGCCTGTGGCGCGGTAGTGGGCCACGGCGGCTTCGTAGAGGTGGCCGCTGTTGTAGAGTTCGTGGCTGTTTATCTTTTCCCACCGGTGCGTGCCCCACCAGCCCGACAGGCGGGTGCAGCGGTTGGTGACGCAGGTAGTGAGGTATCCGTCTGGCTCCTGTGCGGCGGCAATGAGACCGATTACGCTGTCCAGGTAAGCATCCAGGGCGGCATCGTATTTCACGGCCAGCGAGTAGCTGGCGCCTTCAATCACCTTGTAGGGGTCGGTATCGTCGAACGAGAAGTCTCCTTGGTGTTCGCCTTTCTTCAGCCCTCCGGCAATGGCGAAGTTGTCGAACCGTCCGTTCTTCTCGCATTCGCGGAATGCGGAAGGGATGGAGACCGTGCGGTTGGTCTCGATGCGCGGCGTCCAGAATCCGTCGTCCGGGTGTACTTGGGTGAAGGACACTTCTTGAATCGGGGCATCCGGTTGCCGGTAGTTTTTTTCCTGGCAGGCACCGAGGGCCAGCAAGGCCGGCCCGCTAAGCAAGATGAGCAGTTGCTTTTTCATAAATGCACATTTGTTAGATTTAATAATAATAAAGGTGTAGTCTCTTTGTCTCAAAAGAAACGTTGCCACAAAGAAAGCAAAATTTAACTGTATCGGATGAAAAATGCGTCTAAAACGATGCAAGAATAGTCCGATTCTGCGCTGTTTTGCAATCTCCTGTTGCCAAAAACGGGTGTTTGCGGAGGGTTTTCCGGGTTGCCTGTACGGAAGAAATGGATTACCTGTACGGAACAAATGGATTACCTGTACGGAAGAAATGGATTGCCTGTACGGAACAAACGGGTTACCTGTACGGAAGAAACGGGGTAC
>CAYPUJ010000039.1:0-10379 GCA_964413805.1 uncultured Bacteroides sp.
TTTATTCGGTCCACGTAGGCAGTTTCGGCGGCTGGTTCACACGCATCCTCTGGTTCGTAGCCGCCCTGCTGGGAGCGACCTTGCCTCTCACGGGCTATTACCTCTGGATAAAGAGGCTGTGCAGAAAGCAACGCCCGCACAAAGCATCCGCAGCCAACGGTTGACCGTAGCATACACCGGGACAGAAGTTCCCGGAATACTCTTTCGACGCCCCCGCCCGTTGCCAGGTGATTCCCAAAACCCGGCAACAGGCGGGGGCGGTTGTTTCCCCCTCTCCCGACACGACGCCCCACAAGGAGTGCAATCAATATGCTCCACACTATTGTTTAAAAGCAAGCATTTGTTTGCAAAATCTTTCTGTTTACAGATAAAATAACACGGTTTTCCCATTTTGCATTTCATTGTGATGAATTTTACATATCTTTGCAACGGATTAATCTAAAGAGGGTAGCATGTGCTATATTTATTTATTAAATGTTATTCTACTTAATTTCTATGAAAAAAAGATTGTTTATTGCATTGATGTGCTTGCTGGCGTGTGTAAGCACGATTTCGGCTCAAAGCCGGAGTGTATCAGGAACGGTCGTTTCAGCAGATGACGGAGAGCCGGTTGTGGGGGCTTCCGTCATAGTGGATGGCACCAATATTGGCACGGTGACCAATATAGAAGGTGAGTTTGTGATTAACCGGGTACCCTCGTCAGCCCGGCTGCTGAAAGTGTCTTTTGTAGGTATGTTGCCGGCAACGGTGAAGATTGAAGATGGAAAAATGCTTATCCGGCTGCAGCCGGACGTGGCCTTGCTGGACGAAGTGGTGGTCACGGCACAGGGATTGACCCGCAAGGAAAAATCGCTCGGCTACTCTACCCAGAAAGTGGACGGTGAGAAACTGACGGTGGCACGCCAGACCGACTTGGGCAACGCAATGGCGGGCAAGATTGCCGGAGCACGCTTCTACGGCAGTTCGGGTGCCACGTTCGATTCGGGAAGCATCGTCCTGCGGGGTTCCACGGACTACACGAACCCGGCGGGCAGCGAACCCGTCTATGTGGTAGACGGCTCCATCACCGACAAGGATGCCGTCAACATGGACGATGTGGAAAGCATCAACGTGCTGAAAGGAGCCGCCGCAACGGCACTTTACGGATCGCAGGGCGGCAACGGCGCTGTCATCATCACCACCAAGAAAGCCAAAGAGGGACAAGGGCACATCGAGGTGAGCCACACAATGGCGTTCGAGAAGTATTACAATCACTTCAACATGCAGAAGCTCTATGGCGGAGGCAGTTACGGCCTCTACGGCTCGGTGCTGGGCGAATCGTCCGAGTATGCCGACATCGACACCATGAGCCCGGAATTCCTGTATGGCACGTATGGCGGTATGCAGAATGCCGACGGTTCCTATTACCTCGATTTCAGCTCGGACGAAAGCTGGGGCGCACGCTTCGACTCCAACGTCATGATGGCCAATGCCAACTACTACGACTCCACCAGCTCGCAATACCTGCAGGCACGGCCTTTCGTACACCGGCTGAACCTGTCCGACCTGTTCCAGACGGGCATGTCCAACACGACCAACGTGGCCTTCTCGAAGACGGGCAAGGACTACAGCACCCGCGTGTCGTTCACCAACAGCGTGCGCGACGGCATCCAGCAGAACTCGGACGCCGTGCGCCGTTACCTCGGCATCAAGACCAGCTACAAGCCGGTGGACTGGATGAACCTGTCGATGGACTACAAGTACACCTACCGCCGCAACCACAACGGGGCGGCCGAAGGATATGGCGCAACGGGCAACGTGCTCTACTCCTTCCTGCAATGGGGACACACGGAAGTGGACCTGAAAGACTTCAAGGACTACCTCCGCCCGGACGGCACCTGGCGCACATGGAACATCGTCAGCACGGACGACCTGTCGGCCAACTTCCACGACAACCCCTATGCCACGCTGGACAACATCAACGACTACACCACGTCGCGCTGGAATGTCTTCACGGGCGATGCCGAGTTCCTCCTGCCCTGGAACATCAAGGTCGGTGCACGCATCATGGGCAACATGAGGGGGTATAACGAGGAAACTTCACGCGGAGAAGGCTCCATCAATTTCACGTCCTACTATTACCAGCAGCAGTACCACACGAGCGACCTGACCATGCAGGGACGCATCACGTGGGGCGACCGCTTCATCGACAACCGCCTGACGGTGGATGCGGCAGCCTTCATCGAGCAACGCAACTACGACTACGGCACCCTGTATGCCTACACGACCGACGGACTCATCATACCGGAGTACTACAACCTGGCCTCCTCCAACGGATATGTGTCGGCCTACAACAGCGAGGAACACTACAAGACGCGCAGCCTGTTCGGCACGGCTACCGTGGGATTTGACGACACCTATTTCCTGGACGGCTCGCTGCGCAACGACTGGGATTCGCGCCTTCCGGAAGCCAACAACAGCTACCTGTACGGCGGACTGTCGGCCAGCGTCATGCTGAACCACTTCCTCGAAGAGAAAGCCCCGTGGCTGGACTACTGGAAGGTGCGTGCTTCGATGGCACAGGTAGGCTCTACGCTGGACGTATACCAGACATCACAGACATACAGCAGCTATAAGTACAATACGCTGACAGCACTCTACCCCAGCAATACACTGCTGGATGCGAACATCAAGCCCACCATCTCCACCTCTTACGAAGTGGGCACGGAATTCCGCATGTTCGGCAACCGTTTCTGGGGCGACATCAACTTCTACCGCCGCGACACGAAGAACCAGATTATCGACGTGAACGTGGCACCGCAGTCGGGCTACAGCTACCGCCAGCTCAACAGCGGCCTGGTGCGCAACCAGGGCGTGGAAATCATGTTGGGCGGTGCCCCGGTACAGACCAGGAACTTCCGGTGGGACATCGACTTCAACATCGCCAAGAACCAGAACAAGCTGGTCAGCCTGAGCGCAGACATCAGCGAAAGCACCCTGGGGGGAAACTCGTTCTATTATTACTGGTACCTGAAAGCCATCGAAGGCAAGCCGCTGGGTGTCATCACCACCATGGCACGCTGGGCGCGCAACGAAGAGGGCAAACTCATCCTGCAACCCTCCACCTCCTCCTCGTGGGGCGGAGGCTGGGCACCGACATACGAACTGGGCGTAGAGAAGGAAGTGGGCAACTACCAGCCGGACTGGACAGGCGGTTTCTCCACCAGCCTCCGCTACAAGAACCTGAGCGTGGCAGCCAACTTCGACTTCATGATTGGCGGCAAAATCGTGTCGTGGACCAACATGTGGTCCACCGGCTCCGGACTGAACGCCACGACGGCACAGTACAACGACAAAGGCGTGAACGTGCGTGAGCCCGTCAGCAAGGGCGGCGGCGTGCGCGTGGATGGCGTGGACCAGGACGGCAACCCAGTGACGGCCTACCTGAACGCCTACTATTACTACCACTACCAGGCTTACTACGACCTGGACAACTGGGTGTACGACCGCACGTATGTGAAAATGCGCGAGCTTTCCGTCACCTACGAGTTCCCCAAGTCGCTCCTGGCCAAAGCCAGAATCGGCCTGACCAGTGCCAGCCTCTCGTTCGTGGCCAGCAACCCGTGGCTCATCTATTCCGCCGTGCCCAACGTAGACCCCTCCGAGTCGAACGACAGCTGGATAGAAGGCGGACAGGCTGCGTCCACACGTTCTTTCGGCTTCACGGTTAAATTAGGCTTCTAAAAAACATCACATCACACTCAGCATACGATTATGAAAAAGATAAAATCATTTATGGTTGCCCTCGTGGCACTGACCACTGTGGCAAGCAGTTGCATGGGAGACTTCGGCGACCTGAACGTTAACCCCAACAACCCCAGCGAGGCATATACTTCCATGCTCTTCACCTATTCGGCCCGTCGCGTGCGCTACTACACGATGAACTCATACTACTACGACCCGTGGATAGCCACGTGGACCGGATACCTGGCCGAGTCCCTCAACAACCAGTATGGCCCCATGCAGACCACGGTCAACTATGGGACGAGCACGTACTACGTCTATGTCATCCGCAACCTGAACACCATCATCGAGATGAACGAGGACGAGGATACCAAGAGCACCATAGCCGTCACCTCCTTCGGCGACAACGCGAACCAGATTGCCGTGGCCAAGACCTTGCGCGCCTTCTTCTTCATGACACTGACCGACATCCTGGGTCCCCTGCCTTACACGGAAGCCTTCCGTGGCGAGAGCGACGACATCTGGCAGCCGGCCTTCGACTCCCAGGAATACATCTACCAGGCTCTGGACGAGGACTTGCGCGATGCCTACGCCCTTTTCGACCCGTCCGGCTCGCTCAGCAGTGCCGACATACTCTATGACGGCGACATCTCCAAGTGGATGAAGTTCAACGCCTCGTTGCGCATGATGATGGCCATCAAGATGGCCGACGTAGACCCCGCCAACGGACGCGAACGCTTTGCGCAGGCATACGCCGACGGGGCTATGGAGACGGTGGAGGACGGCTTCCACTACACGTTCGACACCAACAGCGACGCTTATGCGTGGATGTACTACGTGGGCAACACGGACTACAGCGCGGCAAACCTGAACTTCGTGCCCAACAAGGTGATTGTAGATGCCCTGCGTGACCATCAGGACCCCCGCATGTTCTCCTACTTCACCCTGGACGGCTACAAAGGCACGGTAGACGGCGACCCGACGGATTTCGATGCCTACGTGGGTGTGCCCTACGGGCTGGAGAGCAACTCAGCCGTGACGCAAGCGGCCCAAGGCTGTTGCAGCGTGGCGGCCAGCTACTGCGAGGCACAGGCCACCTATGGCATCATCACCACCGCCCGCACACTGCTGGTGGAAGCCGAAGCTGCCGAGTTGGGGTGGATTGATGCAGACCCCGCCACCCTGTACGAAGCCGGCATCCGGGCTTCGTTCGAGTTCCAGTCCACGTATCACACGGCTGTAGACGGTGTGGACGACTACATCGCTTCCGTGGCTTTGTCCCCGGACACGGAGACGGCCCTGCAACAGATTGTGATGCAACGTTTCCTGGCCGGCTTCCTGACGGACGGCATCGAAGCGTGGTCCGACTGGCGACGCTACAACATCCCCACCCTGCCCATCTACGAAGGACAGGCGATGGAAGGCATCGAGGTCTACCCGTACCGTATGCAGTACGCGGACAGTGACAAGCAGTACAACGAAACGAACGCGCAGGCTGCCATCGACACCTACCTCAACGGGAACGACGACCGCTGGCAACGCCTGTGGTGGGACACAGAGGACAACATATAGGTACAATCTCTTTCTCTTTTTTGGGGTAAAATCCAAGGATAACATTGCGGAGTGCACGTCCCCCGGACACGGGGCGGCACTCCGTTTTTCGTTGGAAACAACCGGGGATTTACCGAGCAGGAGGGCGGGGTTATTCATATAAAATCATAAAAACACCGCCGGGAAGCCTGTCAGGTATTGTGTACTCCGCTTTAATCCGATAACTTTGCACACGGAATCTATATAGAATGTATAACAAAAACAGCAACAATGATATTCAGATTATTTGGTTTGGTTGGTATGGTCGCTATGGCCTTGTCTTTCATAGCCTGCAGTGATGATGACACGACTACCTCGTCCTCAACGCTGGCCTCGAACGTGACGGGCACTTACAGCGGATATACGATTGGCTCATGTGATGATTATACCGACTGGGTGTGCATCGATGAATCCATCACGGTGTCGTCGGCTTCGGAAACGACGGTGGATGTCAGCTATGAATCCGACAAATGGGGTACGTTTACCATCGAAGACGCAATCGTGTCGGAATGCGACAGCTCATACGTCATCTCAGGCAGCGGCACAGCCGAAATAGTCATAGACACAGACACCTGCACGTATGCCGTAAGCGTTGATGCAGTCATTGACAGCGACGGCGAAGTCACATCGTGGATATTCAACGCACCCTCTTCGTTGTGGGGATACCTGACCATCGAGTTTGTAGAGGGCGATGCCACGGTAAGCAGCATCGTAGCTGCCACTTACAAGGGATACACCCAGGCGGCCACTCCCCACTTCACCAACCTGATAACTGCAGACGAAACCGTCACCGTATCGGTATCGACAGAGACGACCGTGAACATCAGCTACGAATCCGACACGTGGGGCACGTTTACCATCGAGGACGCGACAGTGACCCTCAACGACACCGACGGCTTGTATTACATCAACGGCAGCGGCACGGCCGAGATGGATACAGACATGGTTTCGGGTACGTATGACGTAAACGTAGAGGCTGTTGTCGACAGCGACAAGAACATCAAGTCGTGGATGTTCGGGTTGCCTTCGGTGATGCAAAGCCTGATTATTAATTTCATAGAAGGAGAAGCCCCGACTACCGACGATTAATTCCGGCAGCCCAAGCCATCCGATAAAGACGGCCAAACGGGCCGATATACTTCAATTGCCGATGATTCTAGAATAAAGTGCCATTGATTCTAGAATCATCGGCATTTTATTCTAGAATCAAGCGCAAAGGAAGCAATGTTTGCCGGACTCCGTATTTCCCCAACGGATCAATAAAAGTCTTTCTCCCGGCATCTATACTGTGTGCGGAATGTATTTGTGCATTTTATGGCACACAAATGACACAGACGGACAAAGAGGAACACAGTTCACATTTTTCTATACAACACAGCGCAACCTCCCATTTAATCTGTGTAAGTGTGTGCCATAAAATGCACAAACTCATACTGCGTGAAGTATAAACGCAGAAAGCGTGGGAATCTGTTCCTGCTTATCCCGGCTTTCAGGCTCTCGCATTGCCCCACCCAAAGGATAAGCAACGCCAGTCAGCCCACGCCTGTATGATATACAAAACACGCGCTGTACCGACAAAAGAGAGTCAGTCCACTTCCCGTGTATATATAGTCATACCACGCGGACGCTTTTGTTGCCGTAACCTCCTTGAGTAGGAATTTGCGAGATTCGAAAGCTCAGAGATTAACGCACGAAAACGTCCTTCTTATGTATATATGCCGTTCCCGCCAACCCATGAGGGCAGACTGGAACGTGACAAAAGTATGTATTTTTGTCGGGAAAAGCAATTTGCCGGGAGCTTTTTCCTCCTTTCCCGACAAGCTGAATGCAGCAAACGTATGCAGCAAACGGGACACAGGTACGGAACACGTTCGGTACAGGCAATCCATTTCCGGATTACAGGCACGGAACACGCTCGGTACAGGCATCCCGGAAACCGTTTGCACGTGCCTGCGCCGCAGGTGTCCGACCGGCAGAAAAACGCCGTTTTTCTCGGATTTTTCCGGAAAATAATCTATAAACATGTGAAATGAGCACACAAACACATGAAAAAGTACAATATTCCATGTTACGGAGGCATAATCATCGCTATTTTTGTGGCAGAAAATATCAGCACAGGAGATTTAACGTACTTATTATAGACATGAACAGAAAGTGTAAGATGAAATGGTTGGGCGGCTGCCTGATGTTGTGCGCCGTCCTGTCGGGCATGGGCACGGCAAACGCGCAGACCCACGTGCCCGCACCGATGGAGGATGTGAACAAAGTGGTGGACAACACGCTGGACAGCCTGAACAAGGCACGCACGGCACGCCCCGTGGCAGGCTCCACGCGCAAGGGAGACAACCCCGTGCTCTTCCTGGTGGGCAACTCCACCATGCGCACCGGCACCCTGGGCAACGGAAACAACGGACAATGGGGCTGGGGATATTATGCACCCGAATACTTCGACGAGGACAGAATCACCGTGGAGAACCACGCCCTGGGAGGCACCAGCAGCCGCACTTTCTACAACCGGCTGTGGCCGGACGTGCTGGAAGGCATACGGCCGGGTGACTGGGTCATCATCGAACTGGGACACAACGACAACGGCCCCTACGACAGCGGACGTGCCCGCGCCTCTATCCCCGGCATCGGCAAAGACAGCCTGAACGTCACCATCCAGGAAACGGGTATGAAAGAGACCGTCTACACTTACGGCGAATATATGCGCCGCTTCGTGAGCGATGTCAAGGCCAAGGGAGCGCACCCCATCCTGTTCTCGCTCACCCCGCGCAACGCCTGGGAGGACAACGACAGCACCGTCGTGACACGGGTGAACAATACCTTCGGACTGTGGGCCAAGCAGATAGCCGACGAACAGGGCATCCCTTTCATCGACCTGAACGACATCACGGCGCGGAAGTATGAGAAGTTCGGCAAGGAGAAGGTGAAGTATATGTTCTACCTCGACCGCATCCACACCAGCGCCTTCGGCGCACGGGTCAATGCCGAATCGGCTGCCGAGGGCATCCGTAACTGCCCCGGTCTGGAACTGGCCAATTATCTGAAACCCATTGAGAAGGACACCCTCACCGGTGCCAGCCGCAAACCGGGTTGCCCGGTGCTTTTCACCGTCGGCGACAGCACCGTGAAGAACCACGACAACGACGAAAACGGCATGTGGGGCTGGGGAAGCGTGATAGCAGAGGAGTTCGACCCGCAAAAAATCACGGTGGAAAACTGGGCCAAGGCCGGAAGGAGCGCACGCACCTACCTGGACGAGGGACGCTGGGACAAGGTGTACAACGCCCTGCAACCGGGTGACTTCGTGCTCATCCAGTTCGGGCACAACGACGGGGGCGACATCAACGTGGGCAAGGCACGCGGCGAACTGCACGGCTCCGGCGACGAGAGCGAAGTGTTCCTGATGGAAAGCACGGGAAAATACCAGGTGGTCTACACCTTCGGGTGGTACCTCCGCAAGTTCATCCGCGACGTGCAGGAAAAGGGAGCCACCCCGATTGTGCTGAGCCACACGCCGCGCAACAAGTGGAAAGACGGACAGGTGGAACGCAACACCGACTCCTACGGCAAGTGGACCCGCGAAGCCGCCGAAGCCACGGGCGCTTACTTCATCGACCTGAACAGAATCTCGGCCGACAAGCTGCAGGAGATGGGACCGGAAAAGGCCGCCGAATACTTCAACAACGACCACACGCACACCTCGCTGAAGGGGGCGCACATGAATGCCGGCAGCATCGCCGAAGGGCTGAAGGCTTCGGACTGCCCGCTGAAAGAATACCTGAGCAACAAATAAACAGAATGTACTCACCAAACCCAAAGAACTTTTTATGCGAATACATGTATCAACGGTGGCCTTGAGCCTCCTCCTGCCTGCCTTGTGCTGGACAGGATGCAGCAACACCCCCGCTGCCGACCAGAGACCCCAACAGGAAGACGTACTGGGTGCCATGCAACTGGCCAACGACTACTTCATGGCCAAGTGGTCCGACCCCGGACAGTCCATCCCCTACCCCTCGCGCAACAAGGACTACGAATCGAACGTATGGACACGCGCCTGCTACTACGAAGGACTGACCGAACTCTGGAAAATCGACCCGCAACAACGCTACATCGACTATGCACTGGAGTGGGGAGAAAAACACGACTGGAAGCTGCGCAACGCCGAAGACGGCTGGAACACCCGCAACGCCGACAACCAATGCGCCGGACAGACCTACCTCTTCCTCTACAAGCTGGATCCCAACCGGCCGGAGAACTACATTGCCAACATACGGACCTCGATAGATGCCATGATGGCAACCGACAAGATAGACGACTGGCACTGGATAGACGCCGTGCAGATGGCCATGCCCATCTTTGCCGAAATGGGCAATATCACGGGCGACACGGCCTACTACAACCGCGCCTACGACATGTATATGTACACCAAGCTGAAGCACGGCGATAACGGACTGTACAACCCCGAAGACCGCCTGTGGTGGCGGGATGCCGACTTCGATCCTCCCTACAAGGAGCCCAACGGCGAGGACTGCTACTGGTCGCGCGGAAACGGCTGGATCGTGATGGCTATGGTGCGGATGCTCGACCTGCTGCCCGCCGACGAACCCCACCGCAAGGAGTATGAAACCATGCTGACAGACATGTGCCAGGCACTGAAACCCCTGCAACGGGAAGACGGCCTGTGGAATGTGAGCCTGCACGACCCCGACAACTACGGCGGAAAGGAAATCACGGGAACGTCGATGTTCATCTACGGCATGGCTTACGGCGTGAACCACGGGTTGCTTGATGCCGCAGAGTTCGCACCCGTCATCTACAAGGCATGGAACTGCATGGTGAAGGACTGCCTCCACGAAAACGGCTTCCTGGGCTACGTGCAAGGCACAGGCAAGGAACCGAAGGAAGCACAGCCCGTGACCTACGACCGCGAACCGGACTTCGACGACTTCGGGCTGGGTGCCTTCCTGATGGCCGGGACGGAACTCTACCGGATGCTGGAGGCGGGCAACTGATCCCCCTTCCCCACCCCAAGCTGTCCGACAACCGGCAGCAGCCCATCA
>CAYPUJ010000039.1:10479-19477 GCA_964413805.1 uncultured Bacteroides sp.
CAACTGATCCCCCTTCCCCACCCCAAGCTGTCCGACAACCGGCAGCAGCCCATCATCTGTCATGCTGAATATCAACGAAGGATCTCCCGCTATCGGATACAGGCGGGAGATCCTTCACTTTATTCAGGATGACCGTAAAGAGGTATTCTTCATTCTTCATTCTTCATTCTTCATTCTTCACTCCTCTTTCTTCTTTCCCCGCTGGTACATGGAAGGCGAGATGCCAAACTGCGACTTGAAGCACTTGCTGAAGTAGAAGGGGTCGTTGATGCCCACCATGTAGCTCACCTCCGACACGGTGTATCTTTCCTTCGACAGCAGAAGCTCGGCTGCCTTCTTCATGCGCACCACGCGCAGATATTCACTGGGCGAATAGCCGGTAATGCCGCGCAGCTTCTTGTAGAAGGCCGTGCGTCCCATCTTCATCTGCTGGGCAAACTCGTCGATGTTGAAATCCGCACGCTCCAGGTTGCTTTCCAATACGGAAGCCAGCCGGTCGCAGAACTCCTTGTCGTGGTCGTTCACCACTGCGGCCGTCTGCCTGATGCCCGGCTCGCTGGAGAACTTCTTGCGCAGGCGGTCGCGCTGTTCTATCAGTTGGAAAGCCCTGGCCAGCAGCACCCGCGTGCTGAACGGCTTGGCGATGTAGGCATCTGCACCCGCCTCTATGCCTTCGATGTGCCGCTCCTGCGTGCTGAGGGCCGTGAGCAGGATGACGGGGATGTGGCTGGTGGCAAACTCGGACTTCAGTTTCTTCGTCACCTCAAAGCCGGTCATGCCGGGCATCAGCACGTCGCAGACAATCAGGTCGGCATCGTAGTTGCAGGCCTTCTCAAAGCCGGAGGTACCGTCCTCTGCCACTTCCACCTCGAAGTAGATGCCCAGTTCCTCGCGCAGGAAGTTGCGTATCTCCGGGTCGTCTTCTATCACCAGCACCTTCCGTTTCTCCTGCGGGACGGGGGCGGGTTCGGGGTGGGAGGCATCCTCGGTAAACTCCAGCAGGCGAGTGTCGCAGCCGTCGGTCTCTTTCAGGAGGGCACTGTCCCGCGCGAGGAAGTCCTTTTCTTCGTACACGCCCTTGTCGGTGGGAAGGCAGACCGTAAACACCGAGCCACCGCCTTCGTTTTCGCGGTAGCTGATGGTGCCCTTGTGCACAGACACCAGTTCGTGGCTCAGATGCAGGCCCACCCCGATGCTGTCGCGCGAGAAACTGCTTTGCATGAACCGCTTGAACAGTTCCTGCTGTTTTTCCTTGGGAATGCCGACACCCGTGTCCGACACCTGGATGGAGAGCACCTTCTTTTCCTTGTCCACCTGCACGTCCAGAACGATTCTGCCGCCGGAGGGCGTGTACTTGAAGGCATTGGAGAGAAGATTGTAGACCACCTTGTCCACGTTCCCCTTGTCGATGTACATCCTACAGGACGGAGCCGAGGGGCGGAAGTGATACTCCATGTTCTTCTGTTCTGCCATGTCCCTGAAGTTCAAAAAGATTTCGTAGAGGAAGGCAATGACATCGGTCTCCTCCAGCTGGAGCGTCAGCTTGTTGTTCTGCATCTTCCGGAACTCCAGCAGCTGGTTGATCAGCCTCAGCATACGTTGCGTGTTCTTGCTCATCGAGTTCAACGGCTGCACCAGCCCCGCCGGGATATTCCCGATGCGCTGCATCTTCTCCAGGGTGCCCTGAATCATGGTCAGCGGCGTGCGGAACTCGTGGGAGATGTTGGTGAAGAACACCAGTTTGTACTCTGTCAGTTGCTTCTCCACCTCGATGCGGCGGCGCAGCACATTGAAGTTGCGGAACACCCGGTAGGAAAAGAACAGGATGACGGCGGCCAGCAGGAAGTAGAGGGCAATGGCCCAACCCGTTTTCCACAGGGGCGGAAGCACGACTACCTCCATGCAGGCCTCCTGCCCGCTCCACACGCCGGCACCGTTGCTCGACTTGACGTGCAGCACGTAGTTGCCCGGCTCCAGGTATTTGTAGTCGGCAAAACTCAGCGTGGAAGGCTCGCTCCAACCCTCGTCGTAGTTCTCCAGCCAGTACCGGTACTTGGTCTGTCCGCTGTCCGAATAATCAAACGTGGAGAAGAAGAAGCGCAACGTGTTCTGGTAATGCCGCAACGTGACTTTGTCCGAATAGGAGAAGGACTGCTTCAGCGGCGAATCTTCCGCGCCGGGAATGGCCCGCGTGCCGTTCACATAAAGGTTGGTGAACACCACGGGCGAGAAGGATTGCTTCACGGGGATTTGTCCGGGGTCTATCACGGCCAGCCCGTAGTTCGTGCCAAAGAGCAAGCGTCCGTCCGCACTGCGGCAGGCACTGTTCTCGCTGTAGACATTGCCCTGCGCATAGGGCGAAAAGAAATAGTTCTCAAACGAACTGCTTTCGGGATTGAAACGTGAGATGCCGTACTCCGTGGCCACCCACAGGAAACCGGCCCCGTCCTCCAGGATGGATTGCACCACATCGTTCACCAGGCCGTCTGCCGTGCTGTAGTTCCTGTACTCCAGCGAAAAGCTGTCCGGCGAGAAACTGCAAAGATTCAGGCCCGCGCCGGACGTGCCCACCCACATCCGGTGTTTCGAGTCCTGGAACAGATACCTGATTTCGTTGCTGCAGAACTTTCCGTTGGTGTGGTTGAACCAATGGTAGTTGTCCGGGTCGGCTATCAGCGAGTCGGGGTGGAAGATGCAGATGCCGTCGCTGGTGCCCACCCACATCATGCCGTTTTCGTCCTCCTGCATCATGCGGATGTTGCGCAACCCGTAGGTCTGCTGCAAGAAGTGACGGAAGATGTAGGTGCCGTCCGCCTGCGGGACTGCCAAATCCAATCCTCCGCCGAAGGTGCCCACCCACATCCGGTTCTTGCAGTCGCGGTAAATGGAGAAGATGTGGCTGTGCGCCAACGATGTCGGACTGCCCGGGTCGCGGTGATACCAGGTGTCGCCCACCTTCAGCCCGTCGCCGCGCGTGCCCAGCCACAACACGCCGTCGCCGTCCTCCTGTGCGGCATAAATGTTCATGGGATAGATGTGCTTGCTTTGCCGGGCGGCCAGGAGCGAGTCGTAGGCATACAGCCCGCCCGTGCGGGTGCCCACCAGCAGGCCGCCGTCCTCGGTGCGCGTCAGCAGGCGGATGCAATTGGAGCGGTCCATCAGCCCCTCCGCTTCCGGATAGAGGTAGGTGGTGCCCTTGTTGGCAACCCGCACGTGCGACAGCCCCACAAACTCCGAACTTACCCAGATGCCGCCCGACGAGTCTTCGCCCACGCACAGCAGGAAATCGGAATTGATGGGTCCCGTCCCGGTCGCGTCTGCCGCGAAATGCTCCAGTTCGTCAGTAGCGGGGTCGTAAGCAAAGAGTCCGTTGCCATAGGTGGAAATCCACACGATGCCGTGCGAATCGTGAACCACGCTGTAACGCTCGCTGTCGATGTATTGCATCCGTCCGGCGGGTATCAGCCGCAGTTCCCTGACGGCACCCGTGCGGGCATTGACGTAATACAGCAGCCCGGTGTGGTTGTACGTCCAGTAGTTGCCGCGATTGTCCTGAAACACGCGGCCCCGCATGAACGGAAACCGGCTGTCGGGGTTCAGCACGCCGGAAAGGGGATGGAAATCATACGCACCCCGCGACGTAAGCAGGATGCACCCCTCCTCCAAAGGCATCACCCCGGTCAGGGTCAGCCTCCCGATTTGTGCCGCTATCGAAGCGACGTGTTTCAGACCGGTGGAAGCGTCGTAGGAATAGAACTCGCCCCCGGCGGAAAAGAAATACATCACCTCACCCTGCCGGAAGCAGAAGGAAAAGCTGTGTTCGCTGTCCGGCACCTGCGGCGGTTGCCCGTCCGTCACCTTCACCAGCCCGCCCTGCGTACCTATCCAGACATTGCCGTCTGCGTCCTCGGTGACAAACGACACATTGTCGTCCGGCAGGTTACCGGCGGCTTTCCGGTATTCCACGGAGGTCATGGTGCGGTCGGCTTTCACTTTCACCTGCCGCGCTCCGTTGCCGCTGTGCCAGAGCCAGACATCGCCGTTGGAAGCAAAAAACAGGTTGGAATAGCTTTGTTCCAGCCGTCCGCTGCCCGTATAGTCCACGAAACACCCCTGGTGCAGGTCGTAGCAGCTGTACAATTCGGGCACCGTGCTTACCCACAGAAATCCGTTCCCGTCTTCCACCAACCGGTTGATACGGTTGTCGGCCAACGAGACCGCCTGCCGGTTGCGGGGTTCCGGACGGAAGATGACGAAGGAATTGCCGTCATAGCGGCACAGACCGTTCAAGGTGCCCAACCAAAGGAATCCTTTGCTGTCCTGAAAGATGCAACGGACCGAATTGCTGGGAAGCCCGTCGCTTGTCGTGATTTTCCTTGCACTCAGTTCGATGGATGCATGTATATCCGCCGGGAAGGCAAACAGGCACAGACAGAAAAATAGTAAGCAATGATGTTTCATAGCAAACCGAATAACATAAACCAATATGCAAATGTAATAAAAAGGAAGCATTGAAACACAGAAAGCAGGCCGCAAAAGAAGGGACCGGCACCGACAAAGCGCGGTCAGATGCAGGCATTCACAACATAATATGGCAAATCATGCACCTTTTTCGCCCGTTCTCCGTATCTTTGTCCGCCAAAAGGAACAAACGTTACATCATAAGAAATAAGAACAATAAGCCATGCTTACCATCAAACAAATCACAGAAAACACAGAGGCCGTGGTTCGCGGACTGGAAAAGAAGCACTTTGCCAATGCCCAAGAGACCATCGGGCAGGTGCTGGCCCTCAACAACAAACGCAAAAGCACCCAAGCGACCCTGGATAACAACCTCGCACAGGTGAACTCCATCTCCAAAGCCATCGGCGGACTGATGAAAGAAGGCAAGAAAGAAGAAGCCGAAGCGGCCAAAAAGCAGGTGGCGCAACTGAAGGAGACAAACAAAAGCCTGCAGGCCGAAATGGACGGGGCAGCCCACGACCTGCAACAGCTGCTCTACACCATTCCCAACGTCCCCTACGAGGAAGTGCCCGAAGGCGCCACCGCCGAAGACAACCTGGTGGTGAAAATGGGCGGCATGGAAACCGAACTGCCCAAGGATGCCCTGCCCCACTGGGAACTGGCCAGAAAGTACGACATCATCGACTTCGACCTGGGCGTGAAGATTACGGGAGCGGGATTTCCCGTCTACAAGGGCAAGGGTGCCCGCCTGCAACGCGCCCTCATCAATTTCTTCCTGGACGAAGCACACAAGTCGGGCTACACGGAGGTGATGCCGCCCACGGTGGTCAACGCCGCTTCGGGATACGGCACGGGCCAACTGCCCGACAAGGAGGGGCAAATGTACCACTGCGAGGCGGACGACCTTTACCTCATCCCCACGGCGGAGGTGCCTGTGACCAACATCTACCGTGATGTCATTCTGGACGAAAAGCAACTGCCCGTCAAGAACTGTGCCTACACCGAGTGCTTCCGCCGCGAAGCCGGTTCCTACGGCAAGGATGTGCGCGGCCTCAACCGCCTGCACGAGTTCTCCAAGGTGGAACTGGTGCGCATCGACAAGCCCGAACACAGCCGGCAGTCGCACCAGGAAATGCTGGACCACGTGGAAGGCCTGCTCCAAAAGCTGGAACTGCCCTACCGCATCCTGCGTCTCTGCGGCGGCGACATGAGCTTCACGGCTGCCATCTGCTACGACTTCGAAGTGTACAGCGAAGCCCAGAAACGTTGGCTGGAGGTAAGCTCCGTGTCCAACTTCGACACCTACCAGGCCAACCGCCTGAAGTGCCGCTACCGCACCGCCGAAAAGAAAACGGAACTCTGCCACACGCTCAACGGTTCTGCACTGGCCCTGCCCCGCATCGTGGCCGCCCTGCTGGAAAACAACCAGACCCCCGAAGGCATCCGCATCCCGAAAGCACTGGTGCCGTACACCGGATTTGAGATGATTGACTGAGGCTTTGTAAATGAAGAATGAAGAATCCGTGAAAACGAAACGGATTCCTCTCTTGCAGTTATCCTGAAAAAAGTTGCCCACCGGTTTTGGGCAACTTTTTTTATTCCCGATCAGGATTTGATACATACTGCGGCCTTCCGCAGATACTGTTCCGGGATGCCTGTACGGAACGTGCTCCGTGCCTGTAATCCGTTTGTTCCACACCTGTACGGAACGTGTTCCGTACAGGCAATCCATTTGCTCCACACCTGTACCGAGCACGTTCCATACAGGTGTCCCGGTTGCGCATTCTGCATACTATTCTCAAATACTGTCAATGGGGGTTGACGGAATCATGCGCTTTCTTGCCACTAAATGAAATGAGCAACGAACAGAGAACAATAATAATATCCTGATTGTCAGCATCAGGCAATTTTCCCGTTCCCATCCGAAACGGGTAAGGGCATTATGTGTTCAAAGTAAAGACTGAAAAGGAAGAGCCACATCAGATTAACACACATTTATCCATCAGATCCTTGTTTTCTTACAACAGTGACTATATTTGCAGTCAGAAACAAACAAAATAACAGTCTATAATTGAGCACTATGGCTATGCACAAAATCATCTTACTGTTTTCAATATGTTTGAGTCTGACCGTTAAGGCTCAAACCATAACCGGTGTAGTTGTTGATACTACTTACCGTGAAACAGTGCCATACGCCTTCATCCTTATATCATATCCGGACACAACGGACAGATGTTTCTCTGATGAAGAGGGACGGTTTAGTTTTACGCCCTATAAATTTCCGCTGAGAGTGAAAGCGCAAATCAGAGGTATCACATCAGACAGTGTCTGTCTGGAAACGTTTCCTGACGATGCCTTCATTACCATTCCGTTAGCAAACAATGCAATAGAACTCGATGAGGTCACCGTGACGGGACACAACCGGCTGACTTCGCTTACGGATAACGGATTGAGCTACCGCATGTCGGCAAACAAAAGGGCGCAGAATGAGAATGCACTGCAATCATTAAGCTACGTGCCACTTGTGGGCGTAGATGCAAACGGGGCGATTACCGTGCAAGGTTCTTCATCGTACAGTCTTTACCTCAATGGCCGTCCTTATGAAATGGCAGAAACTTCGCCAAAAGCTTTCCTGGAAACCTTGCCGGCATCTGCCATTTCGCGGGTGGAAGTCATTACCAACCCTACAGCCAGGATGGGGCCGGATGCAAACCTGTATATCATCAACATTGTGCTGAAGAAGGATTTGACGGATGGTTACATAATGAATGTGGGGGCGGGAGGAAATACCCAACCGGCTGCCAACGGGTCGTTGCTGGGCATGGCAAGAAAAGGCAATGTGAATGTGTCGCTTACCTATGACTATGGATTGAACGGGCAACGGAACCAGCCGGTGACCCTGGATTATTCCCAGCCTGCGTCCGATGGAAGTTCTTCATCCCACTGGACTACCTGTATGCGAGGAAACGGCAACTGGCATACCCACACCTTGCGAACCATGTTCAAATGGCAGATTGACAGCCTGAACACGCTTTATGCAGATGTACACGGGCGCATCAACCGGACTGACATCGTGGGAAAAGAATGGAGCGTCTCAGACGGGAGTGACCCTGACAATTCATATATTGACAATATCAGCCGATATACTTCGGGCACGGTAGAAGCCAACGCCGTGTATCGCAATTATCCTGCACACGACAGGAACACTGAACGGTTTACACTTGGATACCACTTTACATACAATCCCGACAAACGGCATTTCAGCCAACGCCGTTATGAAGACGGTCTGGAAGCAACCGATACATACCAATATACCGACGGTGGCATGAGCGAACACACGGGGCTATTGTCTTATTTCTGGCAGATTCATCCCAGACACAGCATCCGGTTTTCATTTAAAGACACCTATCGCGTAGGAGATACCCACTCTGTTGACAGGGAGGAAGAAGAACAATACGCTTCCATGAACTATCATAACAACATTGCAGAGGGCGCGGTGACCTGGTCAGGCGGCATCAGAAATGCAGGCATTGAAGGGACAATCCGATTTAACCACGATTACTTCAGGATGCGCCTGCCGCAAACCCCCGATAATGATTTCAGCAACAGACATCTTTACATAATACCTTCGGCTTCAATATATTGGATGCCCGGTAGCAAATATGCCTTTTTCTTCCGATACGCCACAAGCATCCTACGCCCCACAGTGCAGATGCTTAATCCGTTTGTCAGTGTTTCCAACGACAATACTGTTCGTGAAGGAAATCCCAATCTGAAAGCCCAATACACCCACAACCTGTCCCTGAACGTTTTTTTCAACGGACTCCACAACCTGTCCCTTGTCACCGGTTTCTCCTGTTCCCATGTCCGGGACGTGATGCAGGAGTATGTTTACCTTAACGATGACGACAAAATCGTGTCTACTTACGGTAATATGGGGACGGCAGACCGGATGGAGGTGATAGTGAATGCCCAGTGGGATGCCACAAAGTGGTTGATGATAGCAGCCAATGGCAACGCCGGTGTCCGCTACATGACTGCACGCAGCATCAGTCTCAATCAGAAAGATTGGTATTACAGTTTCTCTCCCGAATGCAGGTTCCTGTTGCCAAAGCACTATAGTTTAAGCATTACCGAAGGAATCTATAAAAGTCAACCCAAGCCCTGGGCGGAAAGAAATCCGTTGATTATGTATGCTTTCTCTGCAAACAAAAGTTTCCTGAGTGGACGGTTGAATGTTTCGGTCTCAGCTAATTCTCCTTTCAGTAAGTACCATAAGAGCATTGAGCGCACAACGTTGCCGACGATATACATCAGGCAAACTAATTTCATCACGGCACGTTCGTTTGGCATAAGGTTGTCATATTCATTTGGTGCCGGTCGGAAAGTAGACATGCAGCGCGATCAGACTATGAAATCAACCGACCAGACGACAGGTGTGAATTAATGATATGCGGACATTGATTTGTGAAGAAATCTGCAAGTTTTACATCTTTACAGAATAAAACTTGCAGATTTCAAGAAAGATGCCGGA
>CAYPUJ010000040.1:0-19113 GCA_964413805.1 uncultured Bacteroides sp.
CCCCGGTGTGAACCCTGCGCGGGGTGCATTTGTACCTTTCTTCCACAGTACATATTATACGTTTCCGGGATGCCTGTACCGAACGTGCTCCGTGCCTGTAATCCGGAAACGGATTGCCTGTACCGGACACGCCCGGTACAGGCATCCCGGTCGTGCCATCCGTGTACCATTCTTAAACACTGCCGATGAGGTTGCCGGAATCATACGCTTCCCGGCACAGAAATAAAATAAGCAACAAACACAGACAATAATAAAAGACTGATTGTCAACATCAACCAACTTGCCGATTCCCCTCCGGAACCGGTAAGGGCATTGTGTATTCAAAATAAAAACTAAAGGAAACGTGAATACAGATAAAAAAATCAAAGAAATAGTGCGGCACGTGATAAATAAATATTTATATTTGCGAAACTGAAAAGACAACAATAAACATTTATAGCGTATGGACAAAACAAGATTACGGACTATTTCGATAAATGGAATGACATTTATCTTTGCCACGACCCTGTTCTGCGGACAGATTACGGCGCAAGTGAAAGAAAAAAGAAACTTTGCTTCTCAAAAAGAGATAACCTCTTTTGATAACACAACGTTTTGCACAGCTTTCCTGTCAAACGGCGAACTATTGGCATTGCGGGACATCCCCATCGCCGATATTCGCAAGATAGACAAAATCCTCTTCAATCCCACGGGCAGTTCATTGGCCCTGATTCGCGGTGACAACCCCATCTGCATTTATTCTTTCCGCGAACGCAACCGCCGTCTGTTTGAACTGAAGGACAAACGGAAAGACGTAAAGAAACGTACCAACCTTCCCTTCTTCATGGAAGGAGAAACCGGCGAAAAGCTGATGAAGGAAGCCTCCAAGGGACACATCGTCCCCCTGGCCATGTGCTACGCAGCCAACGCACGCAGCTTCATCGTCTCGAACTCACTGGGCGAAATCATTGTGTACGACACCAGGGAATACCTGCCGCAGGCCTACCTGCAGGGAGAAGCACCCGCCACGACACTCGCCATGAGCTCAAACAACTACTTCATCGCGGCCGGAACAGGCAAGAACATCGACGTGTGGAACTTCAACACCCGGCAGCTGCGCACCTCCCTCCCCATGCAGGCCAACGTGAGAGACCTGACTTTCTCGGCAGATGCCTCCCTGCTGGCTGTGGTGACCGATGACAACCGCCTCATCCTGCTGGACACACGCAACTGGGAACAGACGGAAAGCTACGACAACATCGGCGGCAAACTGACCGCACCTTCTTTCCATCCCGAAGGCAAATACATCAGCGTGGTGAAAGACGGAAACGCCATCGTCATCATCAACCTGAAGAACGGCGTGGTGGAACAGACCCTGGAAGAGGCTGCCGGAGGCGTGACCGCGAGCCGGTTCTTCAAAGACAACCAGACCAGCGAGACGTTCATGCTGTCCAACCGCCCCAACTCGATCATCTTCTGGGATGCAAACGAACTGAATCCTTTCTACGGCAAACTTATCAATCAGGAAGTGGATGCCAGGATGAACGAATGGGTGAAGATGATGGAAGGCGAAACGATGGAGGAATACGCCATCCGCGTGAACGACGAAACCCGCCTGAAGCAACAGCAACTGTTTGCCCAGGAAGCCGCAACCCGGCTGGCCGGAGACCGCATCGCTATCGACAACCCCTTTGTCGGCGAATATGACGCAACCAACAACGTGCTGAACATCGGCTTCAACACGATGCCCTCCATCACCTTGGGAATGTCTGCCGAAGAGGCCGGCGACTTCAAGGACGCGAAGAACCTGACCTTCAGCAACGCCGTCTATGTACTGAACGAAAAGGACGAGTTTGAACTGGCCTACGTGGAAGTGCGGAACGAAACGACCAACAAGGTCTACATCTACGACAACATCGGTCGCACCAAGCTCACTGCCCTGGAGGACGACGAGAACTTCGTGCCCCTGGAAATCCTGCAACAGGCCATTCAGGAAGAAATACAGCTGAAGGAAATCAAGGAAGCCGTGGTGGAAGAGAACAAACAGGAAAAACTCATCACGGAGAACACACAAATCAATGTGAACACCGAAGTCCAGCCCGGTGTGGATGCAGACGGCAACAAGATTCTGAACTACAAAGTGGGCTACGAATACGAAGTCATCAACAAGGAGTTCTCGGCCAAGGAAGACTTCCCTTCGGGCGGTTACAGAATCGAACGCTCCAACGCCGCTCTGTCGCTGATGAGAATCATCAAGAACGCATTCGAAGGACAGTTTGCCAAGTATCTGGCTGAAGGCAAGCAAGTGAAGATCATCATCACAGGCTCGGCCGACGCAAGCCCCATACGCGGAACCATCGCCTACAGCGGAGAGTATGGCGAATACACCGACGAACCTTACTACAAGAACGGCAACCTGGACAACATCACCGTGACCAAGGCCTCGGGCATCACCACCAACGAACAACTGGCCCTGATGCGTGCCGCCGGCGTGAAAGACTACGTGGAGAAAAACGTGGAAACACTGAAGAATACACAGAACGAATACGAGTTTCACGTGGAAGTGGCCAAAGAACGTGGAGGAGAATTCCGCAAAATCAGCGTGGAGTTCCTCATCATGGATGCTTTCCCGGTTCAATAATAAATAAGAGAACAGAAAGAAGATGAAGAAGAAAATTCTATTGCTAACGGCGGTTCTCCTCGCGGGAACCGTCATCAGGGTGGCGGCACAGGATGCCGCCACCGCCTTCAAACGCGCCAACCAGCAGTTTGTCCTCTTCGAAAGCGAGCGGGACAAGGGAGCGAATCTGACAGCGGCCTACAACTACCTGCTGGAAAGCTACAACGCCTTCATGGAAGTGATGAACTCCGGCAACAGCCAGGACTACACCACAGGCATGAAGAACCGGCTCCGCTCCATGTATCCCTACATGCTGAACGCCATGCTCTTCTACTCGGAACAGCAGTCGGACAAGGCACTGGACTTTGCCCTGGCCTACATCGACATCCCCAAAATGCTCATCTTCCGTGACGAACTCATGCCACGGGACAACCGCTACCCGTCCATCGTCTACTACGCGGCCACGGCCTCCTACAACCAGCAGAAGTATTCGCAGGCGTTAAGGCTGTTTGAAGAATACCTGAGCACGGGCACGGAGACCCAGGAAAAGGAGTGCTACGTGTTCATGAACCTTATCTACATGGCACAGAAGGACTATGCCAACCAGGAGGCCGTGCTGGAGAAGGCCATCGGAAAGTATCCCGTCTCGCTCGACTTTCTCTATAACCTGGTGAACGTGCACATCGCCACCAACAACATGGAGAAGCTGCTGGGCACCATCGACCGCATCCTCGCCATCGACCCCAACAACGAACAGGTGCTCCCCATCAAGGCACGCCTGCTGGAACGGGCGGGCAAGTACATGGAGGCACGTGAAATCTTCGAACGGCTCCACACCCTCTATCCCGACAACCTGGAACTGACCACGGGGCTGGCAAGGGTGAACTTCAACATCGCCACCGAAATCGTCAACAGCGGGCTCACCGTCACCAACGATGCCGAATATGCCCTCATCCGCCAGCGGGCTTCCAACTACATCATGGAGGCCCAGGACCTCTTCCAGGAAATCCTGAAGAAGGAACCGACGGCACAGAAGTACATGATGGGACTGGCCGGTGTCTACGACTTCATGGGCATGAAGAACGAAAGTGCCGTCCTGAAGAAAATCATCGAAGACGGTGCCTCCTACGAGACTTTCCCCACACGGCTGCAGGCCTACAAGGAAGCACTGAAGCAAAACGAAAGCACAGCCCCGCAGAACGGAACCGCACCGCCCGTACCGGTCAACCCGCCGATGCTGGTCATCCGCGTGGACAGCTTCATCGACTCAGACCAGAACCGCGTCATCGATGCGGGCGAGAGCTTTGCACTGATGTTCACCATCGAAAACCAGGGCAAGGGTGATGCCTACGACCTCCGCATCCGTCTCTCGGAACAGCAGGGCTTCGACCAGTACTTCGACGGCCCGCGCGAACTGGACGGCGGCAGCATCCTGGCAGGCGAGTCCAGGCAGTACACCTTCCGCTACATTGCCAGGAAAGACCTCCCCAACGCCCTGGCACACATCAACATCTACGCATTCGAGGCCAACGGGTTCGATGCCCATCCCTCGGAACTGGTCGTCAACCTGCAGGAATCGGCCATGCCGCGCCTGGAGGTGGCCGACCACTACTTTGCCGCCAGCCAGGGCACTTCCATCCGGCGCGGAGAGAACGCCAGGCTGACCCTCTCCGTGAGGAACATGGGCGCGGAAACCGCACACAACGTAAAGCTGAACTTCAAGCTGCCTGCCAACATCTTTGCCACGGACAACTCAGAGATTGTCATCGACAGCATCGCGCCGGGCAAGTCTGTCAGCCTGGACTACGGATTTGTGGTGAACAACCGCTTCGAGGGAGACTCCATCGCCGTGATGCTGACCGGCACGGAGTCGAGCCGCTCGTCGTTCCTCAACGAGGCATACAAGGTGAAGCTGGGCGAATACCTGGCACAGACCAACATCGTGGCGATAGAAGGGCAGCTGCGGCAACAGATCAACCCCGACAACGAAGTGAAAGGGCTTGACACGGAACTGCTGGACGGTGTGCCCGTAGGCACGGCCCATCCCCACCGCTACGCCCTCATCATCGGGAACGAGGACTACAGCACCATGACGGGAAACAACTCTGAAATCAACGTGCCCTATGCCGTGGCCGACGCCCTCGTGTTCCGCGAGTACTGCCTGCGCACCTTCGGCATCCCCTACAGGCAAATCCGCTTCGTGCCCAACGCCACCGCAGGCATGATGCGCGAAAACCTGGACTGGCTGGTCAACATGGCCAGCGTGGACCCCGAAGCCGAACTCTTCTTCTACTACTCCGGACACGGCAACAACGACGAGTCCAGCAAGAAGCCTTTCCTCCTGCCGGTGGACATCACAGGCAGCAACATCGACCTCGGCCTCTCGCTCGACTACCTCTACAAGGAACTGGCCACCTACCCCATCGAGGGCGCATACGTCTTCCTCGATGCCTGCTTCAGCGGCGGATACAAGAGCGAAGCACCCTTCTCGGCACGCAAGGGCGTGCGCGTGGTGCCCAAAAGCGGGCGGCCGCAGGGACGCACGCTCAGCTTCTCGTCGAGCAGCGGCAAGCAGACTTCGGGTGTCTACCACGAAAAGAAGCAAGGCTACTACACCTACTTCCTGCTCAAGACCCTCAAGGATGCCGACGGCAACCTGACCCTGAAAGAACTGATCGACCGCACCACCGAGTCCGTGAAGCGGGCAACGGCCATGACCGACAAGCTGCAGGAGCCGGATTGTATGGTTTCGCTTGAATGGGAGCAGACCAACGCATGGCAGGACATCGTGCTGAAGACCTCCGGGACGGCACCGGCCGGAACGGACGCACAACCCTGAGGCACAACTTCCGTCCGCCGTCCGGCGGGCGGAAGAAGCCGGTAATCCATACGCAAGACACATCAAAGGGCAGCCTCAGAGCTGCCCTTTGATGTCTTGCAATTCCACCAGCTTGTTCACGATGGCATAAATGGTAAGTCCCGCAGGCGAATGGATCTGCAGCTTGCGGGCAATGTTCCGCCGGTGGGTGATGACCGTGTGGATGGAGAGGTAGAGCTTGTCGGCAATGGCCTTGTTGGTCATGCCCTTCACGATGCAGGTGATGATTTCCTTCTCGCGCTGGCTCAGCATCTCCTGCTCGCTCTCCTGCTCTTCTTCCCCGTCGTTGCGCAGCAGGGCATCCAGCTTCCCGGCGATGACATCCACATCGTCACAGATGGAGAAACTGTCGTCGTATTCCTTCAGGACGTTGCCGTCCATCACCGACCACACGACGGCAATGTATTTCACCCCCGCCAGTCTGGCGTGCTCGCTCCGGAAAGCCGGCAGGTCGAACCACCCGCCGAACAGGGGGTTGATGACGATGATGTCCGGCACGTGCATGTGCAGGTAGTTTTGCAGGGCGTCCATCGAGGTCACTTCGGTGAGGTGCGCGTTCAGGCTGGGAATGCGCTTCAGCACGGCCACCAGCCCGCTCCTCACGATGACCGACGACTCGGCTATCAATATGTTCAGTCCGTCATTGCTGTCCATCTCTCAGACTCCTTTCCATTTGTGCCACGGCGGGAACAAACATGTAGTCTTCCACCTGGCAATGGGAGGCCAGATCCTGCTCGCAGTTGAAGATGTCAAACAAGACCGCGTTCAGCAGGTTGTTGTTCACCTTTTCCGGATAATATTTGATAATGATATTCTTCAGTTCTTTCAGCCTGGTCTCTATCTGGTTGTGCCTGCTGGCAAAGACGACGATGCTGTAGCGGTCGGAAAGACGGCCCTCCAGCAGCCCCTCCACGTAGGTGAATACAGACTTGTTCTCGTACTCCATGTGGCGGCGCACCTCCTCGGCATATTCGTCAAAGAATTTCAGGATGAGGTAGGCCACGTTGTCCGTCTGCGAACAGTCGATGGCTTCGACCAGCTTGCGGCGGATGGCAGGCAGGCTGAAGTCGAGGAAGTAGGCGTGCGCCCGCTTCAGGTACTCCATGAGGGAGGCGATGGACCAGTCGTGTTCCGCCTCGCTGTAGGAACATTGCTCCTCGCTGATGAAGTTGGCCACGGCCAGGAAAGTGCGGTAGTCCACCCCTTGCGCCTCGCACACGTCCTTCACGCTCTTGTCGCCGAAGCCCAGGGACAACCCGAAGCGGCTCATCACCATCAGTAAGGAGTAGTTGTCGCAGATAAGGTCGCTCATCTTGTCGGTAGCGCGGTATTTATGTGACTCATTCATTGGTGTTTGTATTGTATTATTGTTATGCAGGTACAAAGTAAGCCGTTTTCCGCGAAAATAGCAATCGCAATTTATAGGTATTTCCGGCACAACCTGCAATACGGTTGCCATCCGCCACCCGCAAGGCCGCCGCCAAAGAGATTACTATGTCATCACGCATGAGATTACTATGTCATGCCTCATGAGATTACTGAGTCATGACACATGAGATTACTGAGTCACCACGCATGAGATTACTGAGTCATCACGCATGAGATTACTGAGTCATCACGCATGAGATTACTGAGTCATCACACATGAGATTACTGAGTCATCACACATGAGATTACTGAGTCATCACGCATGAGATTACTGAGTCATAAGCGGGCTTTGTGACTATGACTGGTTTTACTTACACTTTATTTTTACTTCACGCGGTATGAGTTTATGCATTTTATAGCACAAATACATTCTGTGCACAGTATAAATATTACCGGTTTACTTCACAGCCAGGTGCAAGTCTTCCTGAAAGACAAAAAAGAAACGCACCAAAACTTATTGTTGTTTTAGTGCGTTAAAGCCTGAAAACGAAATCGCCTTATTCCATTCCAGTTTTGCTCAAAATATTACTTACTCTACTTTCTTCACTTCTATTTCCTTGCTATAAATGAACACGATGTCATCTGCATTTTCAGATTTAGGAAAACTGGCAAGATATTCTACACTGTTCACAAAGCTATTGCTGCGTTCCCTTATAATCTCAACCTTTTCAACTCTTACGCTGTCACTTTCTGTTGTCCGTATCAGCAAGTCAGACGAAATGTTGGTGCCATCTATATATGCTCCAATCTGTTGGGTGGCTTTTACTTTAGCAACCCGAAACATTGTACTGGAGGATGGATAGGTTTTCTTATTCAATGAAAGAACAGAGATAATGTAAGTTTTATCATAGTCTTCTACCAGTCTGACTCCTTCGTAATTCTCCTGCTCATACTGACGTTTCAGAAAATTAATGAAAGCGGTATTTTCTGCATTTATGCCTTGGGCAATACAGAATTCATTCGATATCATCAAACTTAGCAATAATGTCAATAAGTTCTGGCTTGATGAAAGTTTCATAAGCTTCATTATTAAATGGTTCCACACTTATGGATTCTAGTTTTTCTATCTCTGATACTGTGTAATATAAATATAAAGTTCCCCTATAACGTAGTACGCCTTTAGATGCGTATTCATCATTAGCCATAAGCCTACCATTATTAATGCCTTCAATCTCACCCTTTGTATTATCTTTTAAAATCCAATTATTCGACATAAGGGTGTACAATCTAGCAAGGAACTCCTCCACAATTTTTATACCATTTTTATCTCTGAAATAATAAAATTTGGTAGGTCGATTAACACCAATTGGTTGGTGAGGCTTAGCCTTTTTATAGTACTTCATTTTAATTTTTTCATACATCTTTATTTCAGCCTTAGATAAGGATATAGACTTAAAAGTGGATTGCACAAGTTCATTCATCAATTTAGAATTTGAATTAGATTTAGATAGTATTTGGGCTTCTATTCTGATTGCTCCTTCATATTTATTATTCCATTCCGATATATGCGATCGCAACCAATCTTCAGTTGGTCCCATAGCTAAATGATCTACAATTTTAGGATCACTAGTCTCTAAAAAGCAATCATAAATCTTGGGGTTCATTGCCACAAGTTGTAAACATAAGTTTTTTAATATTTTAATCTCATTCTGCCTATTAAATTCTCTTATTTTCAGTTCCATTCCAAAAGCTTTCCCATTAAATGAGACACTCATCCCTTGATTCTGGCAATATGCGGCTAGTTTGTTTAAAGAAATGAGTGATTCAACTGTTACAGAATATAACCCATTGACAAGCTGTATGGAACTAATCACATCATATTTATGGATATTCCCCTGTGCTAATGACACAATTTCATCCGACACAAGAACATTGTTCTCAATCTTCGTAGAGGAGGAAATGAAAGTCCCGTAGGCATCTTCCAAAGCACTTCTTAATGCAGTTTTTGTTGCTTCATCTTCCGTTACTCCCTGACCCGTTGAAACGACTTTTATTTCCTGAGCTTTAGAATACGGTGCTATACCTGAACTCATGATTAAGAGCAAGAAAATTATCTTTAATTTTACCATGATAATATATTTCCTATTAGGTTAATTGGTTGAAAACTGCTTGATAAAAAATCATATCCAAGTTGAATGCAGGTACTAAGCAAGTCTGCACTGTTTTGTTTTTCCTGCAACTTCAACTCCTGTTCATACTCATACTGCCTCAACATAAGTTCCCATTCTTTCTCTTCATCCTTCTGCAACTTCTCGTTCATGGAATCCAATAGTTGTTGTTCCTGTTTTTGAGTGCTTGGATTAGACTTTATTTTGCTTAGATAACCGATGGCTTTCTTGGCTCCTTCTTTGGTCGGATTGCTGTTCCAGGACTGTTGGGCTTGTGACAGCAGGGAAAGATTCTCATATTCCATTTTCTCCGAATAAATCTTTTGCATCAGCGTCAAGACCTCGTTATAACAATTGACTCCATAAGGTACCAGAGACAGTCTGTAAATAGCTCTGTCATATTCCTTGTTTTGGGCACTAATCTCCGCTTCCTGAACAATACTTCCACAACGGTCGGAATAAAACTCCATAATACGCTCCTTGGCTTCTTGAATGAAACTGGAATAAGCACTGTTGGACTTGATTTGAGAAAACGCGTTGATTTGCGATTTGGTATCATTCGTTCCTATTCCCGTGTATGTTTTCGAGTATGTGGAATAAATGACATTGTCCACAGCATCACCAATCTTATAGGTTATCTCCAGCTTTTGAGATATCCGCTGTGGCATGCCATCTATTATATACCTGTCAGCTATATGCACCTTGACTGCCATATAAAATCGGTCACTGTAATTCTTTCCCTGTACATTGTTGTCAGAAAGCAGACGCGATACCTTGTCCGAAAGATAGTCTCTGCTCTCTTTTGGCAAGGAAGCATTTTCGGGTACGTATACATTAATCGCTATCCAGTTCGTATTCGGATAAACGACCAATGAGAACAATGTAAATAAACAGAATGTAGATATAATCCTTCTCATCATTTCTCTCCTATGATTAATGTTGCTTTTCCTAACCCCTGCATCACAATCTTGGATGTGATGTTATATGGGGCTTTCTGTAAATATTTCTGCAGTTCCCTGACAAAACCTCTTGCATCCAGAGCCATTCCCTTTTGCACCAAAGGGATATGTACTTGTTCAAACCTCGCAAAGTTTTCAGTAGCATCACTCAGATTGAACTGACCGTTTATTGTATTTTCAGAAAACCATTTCTGAATACACCAAAGCAGTTCATCACCTTCATATTCTGTTTCTAAATTCACATCAGAATTGTCCCAAACTTGTAGACTGACGGCAATTTCCCTGCCATTGGATTGCATGTTCCGATAAAAACGGTCCATCTGTCCATCAAACGTCTTGATATAGTTCTTTATGACAGATTCTATCTGAACAGGTATTATATCTTTGTTCCTCTCCTTGGTACCTGTGGCAGTAGCTATTCTTTTATCTGTATATGTATCAAAAGCTTCCATCGTGAATGTGATAGCCTCCCTTGTAACGTTCCAGTTGATTTGAATGAGAATATCAGACTTCACCCGTTGTTTCAGAATATCAAGCGGAGACATAGCTAACCCCGCATTGCTTGTACCACTGAAAGTAATATTATTTTCCGCCATTTCGGTGTCCAATGATTTTGCAGCCTGTTCAGCATCTTTCAAGCTATACCCCTGTTCCGTAAGTAGTTCTCCTATCTTACTGATGACCGGATTAAGCTCGCTATCCTCCAGGAAAGCCCTGCGATAATCAGCACTCACGACTTTGCTCCCTTGATTGTCATAGGTCTTGGTGAAATAACGGGCAGAACACCAGTTATCGCTGGGAAGAATCATGACAGTAGGCTTTTTCTCCTGTTGGGCAAAGAGAGGGAGAAGATAAAAGCAAATCACTGCACAACAAACAAAAATTCTCATGGCAAATTATCATTCGTTTAACTTTTGTCGAGTAAAAGTCACTTAAACAATAATATCACAGATGAACAATATTATCCCCTAATTTGTTAATAAACAAATCTATGAAATCTTGTACCTTATTACCACACAGGCAGTTCGGAGTTTCGTATATAGGTCCTATGAATTGATAATGAAAATCATTACCATCAGCACAGGGAGTTATACGCATTCTTATTGGTGAAATGAAGCTCTTGATGTCCCAAGCAAATAAATTGTTGAACAAATCTTCTACATTTTGAGTGCGCTTGATGAAATAGATGTTGTTACATGGCTCTTCTGCCAAAAAGTGCCATAACTGCTGTTCCGAGGTAATGTAAAATACCAATACAACTTCTTGTAAATCAGCAAGATGACGCAGCAAATCCTGCTTGGATTGAGATAATGTTTGGCTCATAGCTTTTTCTCCTATATACTACAGTCTCCGAGTAGTAATTTTGTTTAATAAAGCAGAATGATGAGAGACTTTAAACTCTGTATTTGCCTCATACAAAGTTCACCATCATCCTATTAATTTGTTTTTATAGACACAAAGGTATTTATTAACCCTATGATTTCAAAAGAAACTCTCATAAAAAAGCAGAATTTTAACTTTTTCAGATGCAGAAACCTCATCGGGGAGAAAAAAAGAGATGCGGGCTTTGCCTGTGCTCTTTGCAGGGGCTTCCGGCGGGGAGCGGACAGAAAGGTAGCAGAAATGGAAATCCCCGCCTCCGCGATTCACATCGGGGCAGGCGGGGAATATTTTTCCTTAATAAAAGTGGTTACGTAATTATGACTAACTAATTCATTTTTAAAATCTGATGCTGCAAAGGTACGGTGTTCCGCCCAATGCTGCAATCACATATATTAGGTATTCTGGCCGGGCGGTGATAGCTACAATTAGGTAAAGGCCGCACACGCCTGCCCCCAATGCAAAGAAGAAGGGATTGCAAGCCCGGTATGAACCGGACCTGCAATCCCAAAAGCACAGGCAAGGAACGTCTGTGTGCCTGTTTATTCGTACCAGCGCGGGTCGCCGATGCCGTACAAGTCATCCAGCAGGAGCGTGAAGTCGCCCGAGTCGGGGTCGGCAAACACTTCTGCGGAAGTGGCTTCCGGCGTGGTGATGTCCACGGTGAAGTCGTTGGACGAGAACACGCCGTCACTGGTCTTGTAGGAGTTGTACACCGTAATGGTACCGCCCGTGCGGATGCCGCGTCCCGACGTGAGGCCGAAGAGGGTGTTGTACACATTGACGTTGGTGCTGTTGCCGTTGGCGTCCACCAGGTAGCGGCTCGAATTGTTGGGCGTGTTGTAGAAGGTGACACCGTCGAAGTTCACTTCGCCCAGGTTACAGCCGGAGGCCTGTATGAAGTTGTGGCCAACGTTGTTGAAGGTGGAGTTCGTCACGTTGATGGACGAGATGGTGTAGGCCGAGTTATCCACGCGGAACACGGCATAACCGCCGGAGCCGATGTTGGTCACCACGGTGTTGTCGATGTTGATTTCACCGATGTACGTGGCATCCGAGCTTTGCAGGCGGATGATGCTGCGGTCCATGTCGTCGATGACACAGTCGGTCAGCGAGAACTCGCTCACCGTGGCAGCCGTGCTCTGGTTCACCAGGTACTGGCAGCCGTCGTCAGCGATGGTCACACCCTCGAAGCGGATGTAAGCGTGCGTGCCCTCAATGTCCAGCGATTTCGGGAAACTCAGCACAGGACGTTCGCCGGGCAAGGCGTAGAACGTCACCGACAGACCGTCGGGCAAGACAAGCGTGGTGCTCTCTCCGGACTCGTTCACACCATACACTTCCAGGGTCGTCCCGCCTTCCACGCCCAGCGTCAGGCTGTAGGACGATGCTCCGCCCGCAGCCTCCTGAGCCTGTGCGGCGAGTTCGTCGAGCAGATCCTGGTCGAGGTGCGTCACGCCTTCGAGCGAATAGCGCAAGTCGGCATCGGGCATCGGGGCAGTGGTCGTGGCTCCGATTTCGCCGCGCTTCACGTCGCCGTTGTAGATGACAAACCAGTAGGATGTCTGCGACTCCAGCCCGGTGACGGTGATTTCGCCGGCTTCCACGTCGGCAGCCGTGACTTCCACTTCCTGCAAGGGGGCTTCACCGGCATCGAAGGCCGACTCGGAGGCATACACCCGGATAACGGTGGCTTCCTCGCCTGCGGTCCACGTCAGGCGGACGGTGCTTTCGGTGAGGTCGGCACTGGACACGCTGTTGAAGATCTGCTCGCCGTCGGTCGTGAAGGAACGGTAGTCGTCATCTTCGTAATAGCTCCACAGCGACGAGGCCGTTTCGCCGTTGGAGCAGGCTTTCATGCGGAGGAAATAGGTCGTTTCGCCCGCCAGCCCTTCCAGCGTATAGGGCGACGTGAGCACCGTATCGATGCGGGAACCCGTATGTACATCGTCCAGGTAAAGGGAGTCCGTGCTCAATTCCAGAAGGTAATAGTCCACGTTCGTGAGGACATCAAAGGTCACTTCCGCCGTGGTGGAGCCTACCGAGACATCGAGGCTTTGCGGAGAGAACAAACGGTCGTAGCTGCTGTCGGTGCCCCAGTCGTTGTCGTCCACACAAGCGGCCGCGCCCGCAGCGAGAATGCCTGCCGAGAACAAAAGTTTATAGTAGAATTTCATGTCCGTATCGTTTTATGTTGCTGATGATAAATTTAGAAAGAAAAACCGTATGAGTTCTCCAGATACCCGTTGGAGTTGCTGATGGTCGTGGACTGTATGGGCCACACGTGGCGGCCGATGGGGCTGTCGAGCCCCTGCAGCCCTTCGAAGCTGTCGTAGTCTATCAGCCCGCTGCTGATGTAGTTGAGCGAGGCATAAGTAGAGTTGGTGGTCGAAATCACCCCGTCGCTCTTCACATTGCCCCACCAGCTGATGTATTCATAGCCCGTGGTCTCCGACGGCACTTCGTACCAGCAGATGCTGGAGTAGTCCACCTGTTCCCAGGGATTCGCAGAGCTGTCTATCTTGTAGTAGAGCCGCCTGGGATATTCGTCGTTCTCGATGGCGAGGCGGTAGGTGTCCAGCATTTCTACCGTCTTCGGGATGAGGAGTCCCCAGCGGATGAGGTCGTACTTGCGGACGGCTTCACCGGCCAGTTCCCAGGCGCGTTCGTCCACGATGGCATTGAAGAAAGACTCCTTGTCATTGAACGAGGCCAGGTACTGGTCTACCTTTTCGCTCTGGTCGGACGAAGAGGAGAATGCCCTTTCGCGCACCTGTGCCACGGCTTCCCTGGCCGACAGGCCGCACGTGCCCGAACCGTCGGGACCGTAGAGTTCGTTGACCACTTCGGCATACATCAGCAGCACGTCGGAATAGCGCATCACAATCCAGTTGATGCCATAGCCCGTCTTGGTGCTCACGGCCGAGTTCTGCGTGCGCCATGCTTCGGTCATCTTGCGCACATCCCACTTGGCCACGTAGATTCCGAAAGGAGCGTTCTGCATCACCTGTTCCGGCGTGTTGTTGCGCAGGTCGTAGGGTGCACAGGTGATGTCGCGGCGTTCGTCTTCGGGGTCATACGACATGAAGAAGGGAGCCGTCAGCTTCACCTTGCCGGAAGAATTGCTGTAGCCGAAGTAAGAGGAAGTCCCGTTGAGGCGCACGCCTGCCGTATATCCCATTTCGCCGGAATAGTTCAGACCGTGGGCCACCTCAAAGAGGTTTTCATAATAGGTCTGGTCCAGTGTCAGCTGGTTGGTGAGGTACCACTCGTTCTCAAAGCTGGGATTCAGCTTGTGCCGCCCGCTGCTGATGATGGCATCGAGGCAGGCGAGGGCGTGCTGGTAGAGTTCCCTGCGCTTGGTGTCGCCGGGGCGCATGGTGGGATAGGTGGCGTCGCTCAGGTCGTATCCGGTGAGTCCCTGCCCTTCGCTGCGCTCGTTCAGATCCACATACCCTTCCTTGTAGCTCTCGCGGATGGAGTAGCCAGCTTCGGCCAGGGCGATGCGGGCAGCCAGGCCGTAGGCAAAGCCCTTGGTGCAGTGCTCGGACGTATAACCGTCGTCACCCACCCACGGCAGAAGCTCGGCCGCTTCGGCCAGGTCCACCAGGAGGGTGTCCATGATGATGTCGCGGTCTGTCTTGCCCAGGTAAAGGTTGGAACCGTCGCTTTGCGTGGTTTCCAGCTTCATGGGCACGTCGCCGAAGTGCTTGATAAGGTCGAAATAGACCATCGCGCGGAGCGTGAGTGCCTCGCCCAGGTAGTATTGCATGTTGGTGCTCTCGCTGATGTCAGAACTGCGGATGCCCTCTATCACCAGGTTGGCATTCTCGATCATTTCATACATCTCGCTCCAGTTGTTGGCCAACCGCGTCCAGTTCGGCGCATTGTAGTTGCACAGGCCGCGCTCCGAGTCGGCCGAAACGGTTTCCGAAGTCAGGGCGTCCACCAGTTCGATGTCGCTGTTCATGGAGAAGTTCAGCGGGATGCGGGCACCGTAGGTATGGTCCAGCACCAGGCCGGCATAGACCGTGTTCAGCACCTGCTGCGTATATGCCTCGCTGTTGAACACCGTTTCGGGAAACATTTCGGAAGGAGAAGTCTGTTCCAGAAAATCTTCACAAGATGTCAGGACTGCCATTCCGGCCAGACCGGCACATATAGCTGTTTTTATTGTATTTTTCATTGTTCGTATTCCTTTTATCATCAGTTGTTAGAAAGTTACATTGATGCCGCCCACGATGGAGAAGCTCTTGGGATAGGCAGCATAGTCCACGCCCGGGGTCATGGGCGTGCTGGTGCAGCAGTCCACTTCGGGATCCACACCGGAATATCCCGTGAGGCAGAAGAGGTTATAGCCTGTGGCATAGATGCGCACCTTCTGCATCTGCAGTTTCTGCGTGAATGCCTTGGGCAAGGTATAGCCGATGGAGACGGTCTGCAGGCGCAGGAAGGAAGCGTCTTCCACGTCCCAGCTTGTCAGGGGGCGTTGCGTCACGGAAGCGGGGTTGTAGATGGTCTTGCCGCTGTTCACACTGTTGATGTATTCGTAGTAAGCCTCCTCGCCATAGGTGGAAATGTACTCGTTGGCAAAGTTGCGCGACAGCATGTTTTCGCCCGTCACCGGATCGATGCGCGACCAACGGTTGGCCAGCGTGAAGTTGTTGTTCAGGTTGTAGTTCTGGGTCGAACCGGAGTAATAGCTCGATGCGGCCTTGGTGGCGTTGATGAGCTTGCCTCCCAGCTGATAGCTGAAGAACACGTTGAAATCGAAGTTCTTCAGGAATCGTCCGTTCAGTCCGAAACCGCCCACTACCGGCTGGATGGTGTTGCCCAGGCGCACCTTGTCGTTGGAGTCGATCACGCCGTCGCCGTTCACGTCCTTCAGCTTCATGGCACCGGGTTCCAGCGTTCCGGTCACAACGCCCAGATCGTGCGTCACGGGGTTGCCGTCTTCATCGGTACGGATCACCCAGGCCGTTCCGCTCCACTCCAGGTCGTCGGTGGTGTAGAAACCGTCGTAGATGTAGCCGTAGACTTCACCCAGGCGGCCGCCTTCTTCCAGGTAGAAATCCTCCTGGCTGATGATGCTCGAACCGGACCAGCTGCTGCTCTGCCACGTGGAGCCGCCGGGGAACTTGTCAATCTTTCCACGGTTGTAGGAGATATTGAAGTTGAAATTCAAGCCCCACGATGCCTTGTCGGCAATCACGATGTCGGTCAGGAACTCGATACCTTTGTTGGAGGTCTGTCCCACGTTCTGGTACTGGTAGGAATAACCGGAAGAACCGGGCAGCGTCTGGCGCATCAGCAGGTCTTTCGTCGTATTCCAATACACATCGATGCTACCGCTGATGCGGTTGTTCAGGAAGCCGTAGTCGATACCCAGGTTGCGCGTGATGGTCGTCTCCCACTTCAGGTCGGGGTTCGACAACAGGCTGCCGTGCTCCAGCATGGTTGCGGCAGACTCATCGAAGTAGATGGTTTTCGTATCCGTTCCGGCCAGGGCATAGGTCGTGTACATATAGGAAGCGTCGATGCGGTTGTTACCGGCTGTACCGAACGAAAGACGGAGCTTCAGGTTGGAGAGCCACTCTGTGGTGTTGTCCATGAAGGCTTCCTCGTTGATGCGCCAGGCCAGTGCCGCAGAGGGGAACACGCCCCAGCGGTTGCCCTTCGTGAACCTGCTGGAACCGTCGGCACGTACCGTGGCGGTCAGCAGATAACGGTCGTAAAGCGAATAGTTGATGCGGCCGAAGAAGGAAGACATATTGTCCTTGAGGCCGATGTAGGTCTCGGTGGGCAATGCCGTTCCGTTACCCATGGCTGCCAATATCTCGGAAACCGTATTGTCGGTAGGGAAAGCCACCGAAGTGAGGTTGGTGTCGGTGTACCAGTTGCTGGATGCTTCCTGTCCCAGCAGGATGTTGAACTTGTCCTCGCTGGCCAGCAGGTTCTTATGGTCATAAGTGACGGTGTTTGACACACGCCATTCCTTGTAGACACGCTTGGTGAAATAGGCCTGCGGCTGGCCGGAGTAGCCGAACTTCGAGTTGGAAGTGGCCGCAGCTTCCCACACCTGTTCCGTGTTGTTGTAACGCCACCCGTAACCGTAGTCGGAACGGAACTTCAGTCCCTTGACGGGTTCCCATGTCAGGCCCGCGTTGGCATTGTTCTGCAGACGGGTCTGCTTCTTATAGGTAGCCTGGATGCGTTCCAACGGACTGTAGTCGGTGTTGCCGGTGTCTTCGTTCAGGAAGTCTTCCGTGAGACGGTTCACCGGACGGTAGATGACGCTGCGTGCCACGATGGAGTAGGCCTTGCTGCTTTCCTGCGTGTCGGCACCACCGCTCAGACCGTCGATTTCGGTGTAGGAGAAGCGGTTGTTCAGGTCCAGCGTCAGCCACTTGTTGAGCTTGCTTTGCAGCTTGAAGGTGACGTTGTTGCGCGAATAGCCGGAACCGATCATGATGCTCTTTTCGTCGTTGCGCGAATAGCTGGCCGAATACTTGGTCTCCTTCGTGCCGCCGCTCACGCTGACGTTGTATTGCCGTATGTTGCCGGTGCGGCCGAAGAGCTCTTCCTGGTAGTTGGTGCCTTCCACCGACTTCCAGATGTCGAGGTCCTGATACAGACCATAGTTCGTGCCGTCCTGGTTCAACTCCTGCTGGTACATCACGTACTCGTAAGGGCTGAGCACGCCCACTTCGCCCACCCGCTTCCGGATACCGAACGAAGCGCTGAAGTCAACCTGCGGCTTGCCTTCATGACCCGACTTGGTGGTGATGATGATAACGCCGTTGGCACCCTTGGCACCATAGATGGCGGTAGAAGAAGCATCCTTCAGCACGTCGATGCTCTCGATGTCGGCCGAGGCGATGTCGTTGATGCTGCTCACGGGGAAACCGTCCACGATGTAAAGCGGTGAGTTGTCCTGCGAGAGCGAGCCGCCGCCACGCACGCGAATCCTTACATCGGCATCGGGCGAACCTTCGGTGGTGGTGATGGACACACCCGGCATCCTACCCGTCAGTGCCTCGGACACGTTGTTCACCGGCACCGTGGCCAGCTCTTCGGCACCGACCGAAGCCACCGAACCGGTCAAATCGCGTTTAGACACCGTTCCATAACCAATCACAACCACCTCGTCCAGCAGTTGCGTGTCGTCCTCGAGCGTCACGTCCACGATGCTCTTACCCTTTACGCCCACTTCCAGAGGCTTCATCCCCACGAAAGAGAACACCAATGTAGCATTGCCGGGAACTGAAATGGTATAATTACCATCGATGTCGGTAATCGTACCATTCCCGGCATTTCCTTTCTCCACTACGGAAGCACCGATCACGGTTTCTCCCGTCTTGTCCTTCACGGTACCTGTTACGGTAATGTGCTGCGCCGATACGCCAAGCGATATCGCAGTCCCTATTAATAATAGGAAGACTTTGCGCATTTTTTTCATCTTGCTAGACATTCCTTGCATGTTTTTATTTAAAATAATAAAGTTTTGCTCATGTAGTGTGCGGGCACACTGTTAATACAACGATGCAAATGTAAGGGAATGCAAAAATGATGATGTGTAAAAAATGTTTTTAGACTTGTATTTTTTGTTTTTAACTAACCTATTTGGCTACAAGACTGTAGAAAATGGGATTCTGACCCTGTTCCGGCACGTACATACAGGGCTTTTGGTGGACACCTGTACCGAGCGCGGTGGATACCTGTATCGAACGACCGGGATACAGGCATCCACCGCGCTTGGTA
>CAYPUJ010000041.1:0-18880 GCA_964413805.1 uncultured Bacteroides sp.
CCGAGGGAGTGCCAAGGTAGCTACCGAGGCAATGCCAAGGCGGCTACCGAGGTCAGATGAACCCGTTTCTCGGGATATACCAGTAAACCAATAAAAAAGGCCGTCTCCATTACATTGGGACGACCTTTTTATGTAGTGGATACGAGAATCGAACTCGTATTGCATGCGTGAGAGGCATGTGTCCTAACCGTTAGACGAATCCACCCTGCTTGTACACCCTCAGGGACTCGAACCCTGGACCCACTGATTAAGAGTCAGTTGCTCTACCAACTGAGCTAAGGGTGCATGGCATTTTCAGTATGTCATATCGTTTTGACGGGTGCAAAGGTAAAACGTTTTTGGAGTTTGAGCAAGCATTTGGCCTTATTTTTTTTCATAATTTTCTAAATACATTGAGAAACAGAATATTACTCAGCTACTCCCAAGCCCATTCTGATGGGACGACGCGGTCATTTGTTCCCTTTGTCCCCTATCCGGTCCTGGGGGAGACACAAACAGGTTCTTGCATAACCTTGGTTACAAACAGTATGTATTTTATTCTCCGCGAATGCAAGACCTATATTTTAGGCTCTTTTTCCCGATGACTGCTTCCTGCGTTTTGAAGTTTTTTTGATGTGGTTGCCCTGTTTTTTACAAAGAATGGAAACGGCTTCCATTTTCTTTTGTTATTTTTGCGTTTCGTAAACCTCAGTATAGTGATGAAAAGAGAAACTACAACATATAATTTACTAAATGCCATTTCCTATCCTGAAGACTTAAGGCGGCTGAACGTAGACCAATTGACAGAGGTTTGCAAAGAACTGCGACAATACATCATCAATGAAGTGTCTCGCAATCCCGGCCACTTTGCTGCAAACCTGGGGACAGTGGAATTGACAGTTGCCTTACACTACGTCTACAATACGCCCTACGACCGCATCGTATGGGACGTGGGACATCAGGCATACGGACACAAAATACTGACAGGAAGACGCGAGAGTTTCTGTACCAACCGCAAGCTGAAAGGCATACGTCCTTTCCCCTCGCCCGAGGAGAGCGAATATGACACATTTGCCTGCGGACATGCCTCCAATTCCATTTCGGCTGCCCTGGGAATGTCGGTAGCCGCTGCCATGAAAGGGGAAAAGGACCGGCACGTGGTGGCCGTCATCGGTGACGGAAGCATGAGCGGAGGGCTTGCCTTCGAAGGTCTGAACAATGCATCGTCCACCCCCAACAACCTGCTCATTATCCTCAACGACAACGACATGTCCATCGACCGAAGCGTGGGAGGCATGAAGCAGTATCTCTTCAACCTGACTACCTCGAACCATTACAACCTGTTACGCTTCAAAATCTCCCGCTTCCTGTTCAAGATAGGCATCCTTAACGAAGAACGGCGCAAGGCTCTGATACGATTCGCCAACAGCCTCAAGTCGATGGCAGCCCAACAACAAAACATCTTCGAAGGGATGAACATCCGCTACTTCGGCCCCATCAATGGACACGATGTAAAGAACCTCTCCCGCGTCTTGAGGGACATTAAAGACCTGAACGGTCCCAAAATCCTGCACCTGCATACGACGAAGGGCTATGGATATGAACCGGCGGAAAAAGATCCCGGCACCTGGCACGCTCCCGGCAGGTTCAATCCGGAAACGGGTGAACGGCTCACCGACACTGAATCTCTGCAGCCTCCACTCTTTCAAGATGTCTTCGGGGAAACTCTGGTGGAACTGGCACAAAAAAACCCGCGCATCATAGGCGTGACACCCGCTATGCCCACCGGTTGCTCCATGAACAAATTGATGGAAGCCATGCCACAGCGTGCTTTCGACGTAGGCATAGCCGAAGGACATGCAGTCACCTTTTCCGGAGGGATGGCAAAAGAAGGAATGCAACCTTTCTGCAATATTTATTCCACCTTTATGCAACGGGCGTATGACAATGTTATCCATGACATTGCCTTGCTGAAACTTCCTGTCGTACTCTGTCTGGACCGGGCCGGGCTGGTGGGAGAAGACGGGCCTACGCATCACGGCGTGTTCGACCTGGCCTATTTCCGTCCTGTTCCCAACCTCACAATAGCCTCTCCCATGAATGAGCACGAACTGCGTTGTCTGATGTACACGGCACAGTTGCCGGACAAAGGCCCGTTTGTCATCCGCTATCCGCGCGGCAGAGGCGTGCAGACGAACTGGCGATGCCCATTGGAAGAAATTCAAGTAGGGAAAGGGCGGAAACTGAAAGAAGGGATGGACCTGGCTGTTATCACATTGGGTCCCATCGGCAATGTTGCTTCGCAAGCCATTGCGAAGGCCGAAAAGGAAAAGGGGCTTTCCATTGCCCACTACGATTTGCGTTTCCTGAAACCGTTGGACGAATCATTGCTACACGAAGTAGGACAACGGTTTCAATACATCGTCACGGTGGAAGACGGTGTACGCAAAGGAGGAATGGGAAGTGCTGTCCTGGAATTCATGGCTGACAATGACTATCACCCGCGTGTTACATGCATCGGCGTGCCCGACACTTTTGTGGAACATGGAACCGTAAAAGAACTGTACCATTTGTGCGGCATGGACGAAGAAGGCATTTTCAACAAACTGACCGTAGACATAGAGCATTGACCGTATGAAAATCATCATTGCCGGTGCCGGTGCTGTAGGCACGCATTTAGCCAAACTGCTGTCGCGCGAAAAACAAGACATCATCCTGATGGACGACAACGAAGAGAAGCTGAGTATGCTCAGCTCGAATTTCGATTTGATGACTGTGGTTGCCTCGCCTACCTCCATCAAGGGACTGAAAGAGGTGGGGGTAGGCGAAGCAGACCTGTTCATTGCCGTCACGCCCGACGAAAGCCGGAACATGACAGCATGTATGCTGGCCAACAATCTGGGGACGGAGAAGACGGTCGCCCGCATAGACAACTATGAATATCTCTTGCCGAAAAACAAGGAATTCTTTCAGAAACTGGGAGTGGACTCCCTCATCTATCCGGAAATGCTGGCTGCCAAGGAAATTGTGTCGTCAGTGCGCATGAGCTGGGTACGCCAGTGGTGGGAGTTTTGTGGGGGTGCGCTGATTCTGATAGGTGCCAAGATGCGTGAAAAGGCCGAAATTCTGGACGTGCCTCTTTACAAGTTAGGAGGACCGGGGCTTCCCTACCACGTGGTGGCCATCAAACGCGGCAACGAAACCTTGATTCCCCGAGGCGATGATGTCATCATGCTGCACGACATTGTCTACTTCACTACCACGAGGAAATACGTACCTTATATCCGTAAAATTACAGGAAAGGAGGACTACGCCGACGTGCACAAGGTGATGATCATGGGGGGCAGCCGCATAGCCGTGCGTACAGCCCAATACATTCCCGACTCTATACAAGTGAAAATTGTAGATAATGATTTGAACCGCTGCAACCGGCTGACGGAACTTCTGGATGACAAAACCATGATTATCAATGGAGACGGACGGGACATGGATTTGCTCATCGAGGAAGGGCTGAAAAATACGGAAGCCTTCGTCGCCTTGACTGGCAATTCCGAAACAAACATCCTCGCCTGTCTGGCTGCCAAACGGATGGGAGTGAGCAAGACAGTGGCCGAAGTCGAAAATATCGACTATATAAGTATGGCTGAGAGTCTGGACATCGGTACCGTCATTAACAAGAAAATGATAGCCGCCAGTCACATCTACCAGATGATGTTGGATGCGGACGTGAGCAACGTGAAGTGTTTGACATTTGCCAATGCCGATGTGGCTGAGTTCACCGTGAAACCGGGTTCCCGGATTACCAAACACCCGGTGAAGGATCTTGGCCTGCCCAAAGGCATCACTATTGGCGGGCTCATCCGCCAAGGAGAAGGCGTGGTGGTAACAGGGAATACGCTGATACAACCCGGTGACCACGTAGTCGTGTTTTGTCTAAGCATGATGATAAAGAAAATAGAAAAATTCTTCAACTGATGTTGCATCCCAAAGCAATCATACGGATTATCGGCATTCTGTTGCTTTTAGAAACAGTCTTTCTGCTGATATGCTCCGGTGTTTCCCTTTATTACAGAGACGATGCATTGATGGCATTCTTGGAAACGGCGGGAATTACGGCAGGAGTAGGCATGTTGTCAGTGTTCATGATGCGAAAGTCTGCTTTGCAACTGACACGACGAGACGGTTACATCCTGGTAAGTTTCGCGTGGGTGGTATTCTCCATATTTGGCATGTTGCCTTTTTATCTCAGCGGATACATTCCCGGCATCACCGATGCTTTCTTCGAAACCATGTCCGGCTTCAGCACCACGGGTGCTACCATTCTGGACAATATCGAAACATTGCCGCACGGGCTACAGTTCTGGCGTTGTATGACGCAATGGATTGGCGGTTTGGGAATCATTCTATTCACCATCGCCGTACTCCCCATTTTTGGCGTAAGTGGTTTGCAGGTGTTTGCGGCTGAAGCCAGTGGCCCCACACATGACAAAGTCCACCCGCGCATCGGTGTCACCGCAAAATGGATATGGAGCATTTATGTAGGCATTACTTTACTGCTCACAATTTTACTGAGAATAGGAGGCATGGACTGGTTCGACTGTATCTGTCACGCCTTTTCCACGGCGGGTACAGGTGGTTTTTCCACCAGACAGGACAGCATAGCCTACTTTCACTCTTCTTACATCGAATATGTCATTTCCATTTTCATGTTCATTTGCGGCATCAATTTCACCGTGCTGTTGCTCTTTGTCAACCGAAAATTCAAGAAATCCTTTCAAGATGCCGAGTTGCGGTGGTATTTCTGGTCGGTTGTGCTTTTCACCGGTCTTATCACAGTCATCCTTTACGGTACCAGTCCGATGGGAGAAGAAGAGGCTTTCCGGAATGCCCTTTTCCAGGTCATCTCCTTGCACACCTCCACAGGGTTTGCCACAGCCGATTATATGCAATGGGCACCAATAACCTGGGGAATGTTTCTGGTACTTATGGTTGTGGGAGCCTGTGCCGGAAGTACGACCGGTGGACTGAAATGCATCAGAATACTGATTCTTGCTAAAGTGCTGAGAAACGAGTTCAAACGAATCCTTCACCCCAATGCCGTCTTGCCCGTACGTGTCAATACACAAGTTGTTTCTCCCGGAATTGTTTCTACAGTGCTGGCCTTTTGCTTTTTCTACTTGCTCATCACGAGCGTCAGCACACTACTGATGTTAGCTATGGGTGTAGGCTTCAACGAATCAATAGGATGCGTCATTTCCAGTCTCGGCAACATGGGTGTCTCGTTGGGCGAAATGGGACCAGCCTATTCATGGAGTGCCCTGCCGGACCTGGCCAAATGGCTGATGGCTTTTTTGATGCTTTTAGGGCGTTTAGAGCTGTTTACCGTTTTGCTGCTTTTCACTCCTGATTTCTGGAGAAGAAGTTGAACAATGGCAAAAAAGTACTAAAAGGCAGATATTTTGTAATTTCCACCTACCAAAAAGCGCAAGAATTATTATAACTTTGCAACCTCAAAAGAAGATAAAAAGAAAATAATTATATAAAATGGTACACAAAAAAGTTCATGCAACGGTGAAACATGGTTTGTTCCCCTGCTGTTGATATATCGCAAAGATGATTGTGTTTTTGTAACATCATATCAATTATATATCTAAAGAAACATTAGATTTATGAATTTCATTTTATTAGTGACCGTTGTATTAACGGCAGTTCTGTTTGTGGGTGTGGTGGTCGTCTTGGCCAACCTGATTTCACCCCGTTCGTACAATCGTCAGAAGATGGAACCGTACGAATGTGGTATTCCTACACGTGGTAAATCATGGATGCAGTTTCGTGTAGGTTACTACCTTTTCGCGATTCTCTTCCTGATGTTTGAGGTGGAAACTGTGTTTCTGTTCCCGTGGGCTGTGACTGTGGGTCCGTTAGGGCCGCAATCACTTGCATGTGTTGCATTTTTTCTGTTCATCTTAGTGCTGGGATTAGCATACGCTTGGAAGAAAGGAGCGTTGGAATGGAAGTAATGAAGAAACCCAAAATAAAAAATATCCCTTACGAAGAATTTGCGGATAACGAAACATTCGAAAAGATTGTCCAAGAATTGAACGAAGGAAACACCAATGTAGTGGTAGGCGCATTGGATGATTTGATCAATTGGGGGCGTAGCAACTCGCTTTGGCCATTGACATTTGCCACGAGCTGCTGTGGTATCGAGTATATGGCTGTCTGCGCCGCCCGATACGACAGCGCTCGTTTTGGCTTTGAAATCAACCGTAACAGCCCCCGGCAAGCAGATGTAATCTTGGTGAGCGGTACCATTACCTATAAGATGGCACCTGTTCTGAAACGTCTGTACGACCAAATGGCTGACCCGAAATACGTTGTAGCCATCGGCGGATGTTCTGTTTCCGGAGGGCCGTTCAGGAAGTCATATCATGTGGTGCAAGGCGTAGACCAAATCATCCCCGTGGACGTTTATGTGCCGGGGTGTCCTCCGCGTCCCGAAGCTTTCCTCTACGGTATGATGCAACTACAGCGTAAGGTGAAGATTCAGAAATTCTTCGGAGGCGTGAACCGTAAACAAAGTAAAGAAGAAGCGGAATAAAATCGGATTATGGAAGAAATGATATACATTGATCCGCAGGATCTACACAAAAAAATGCTTCGCCTGCGGACAGAAGAGCAACTGGACTTTTTGGAGAGTCTGACCGGCATGGACTGGGGAGTACCCGACGAAAAAGACAAAGAAGGTATGCTACGAGGATTAGGAGTGGTGTACCATTTAGAATCAACCGTCAGTGGCAAGCGAATGACTGTGAAAACAGCTACCCTGGATCGGGAAAACCCACAACTACCTTCAGTGACAGACATCTGGAAAGGAGCCGACCTGCCCGAACGGGAAGTATATGACTTTTTCGGCATCACTTTTATCGGACATCCCGACATGCGCCGACTGTTTTTGCGCAACGACTGGGTGGGTTATCCGCTTCGCAAGGACAACAATCCGGAAAAGGACAATCCGCTGTTGATGACCAACGAAGAAACCATCGATACGACACACGAAGTGGACCTGACAAACGATGGCCGGTTGAAAGAAAAACAGAACGTGCTTTTCGGTGATGAAGAATATGTGGTCAACATCGGCCCGCAACACCCTGCCACACACGGAGTACTCCGCTTGCGCGTCTCTCTCGAAGGAGAAAACATCCGCAAAGTAGACGTGAATTGCGGATACATCCACCGGGGCATCGAAAAGATGAACGAAAGTCTCACTTACCCGCAAACCCTTGCTCTGACTGATCGTCTGGACTACCTGGGTGCCATGCAAAGCCGCCATGCTTTGTGTATGTGCATTGAGAAAGCTATGGGCGTGGAAGTAAGCGAACGTGTGCAATACATCCGCACCATCATGGACGAGTTGCAGCGCATCGACTCACACATTCTTTTCTTTTCATGCCTCTGCCAAGACATGGGAGCGACAACGGCATTTCTCTATGGTTTCCGGGACCGCGAAAAGATACTTGATATTTTCGAAGAGACTTGCGGCGGACGTCTCATCCTGCACTACAATACCATCGGCGGTGTACAAGCCGACATCCACCCCAACTTCGTAAAACGGGTGAAGGAATTCATCCCCCTCATGCGTAAGAACATCCAAGAATACCACGAGATTTTCACGGGCAACGTCATCACCCAGAAACGTCTGAAAGGCGTGGGTGTTTTGAGCCGTGAAGATGCCATTGCATTTGGTGCCACCGGTGGTACGGGACGTGCCAGCGGATGGGCGTGCGACGTGCGTAAACGCATCCCCTATGCCATGTACGGGAAGGTGGACTTCAAGCAAATCCTCTATACCGAAGGCGACTGCTTTGCACGCTACATGGTGCGCATGGACGAAATCATGCAAAGCCTGCACATCATCGAGCAACTGATAGACAACATTCCCGAAGGTCCTTACCAGGAAAAGATGAAACCCATCATCCGTGTGCCCGAAGGTTCGTACTACGCAGCCGTAGAAGGCAGCCGGGGAGAATTTGGTGTTTATCTGGAAAGCCGGGGAGACAAGACTCCTTACCGCTTGCACTACCGTTCCACGGGATTGCCGCTGATTGGCACGCTGGATACCATCTGCAAGGGCGTGAAGATTGCCGACCTCATTGCCGTGGGTGGAACGTTGGACTACATCATCCCCGACATAGACCGATGAATCGCAAGCAGAACAGAAGCATCACTGCCGGTATTCCAACTATTCATTGTTAATTATTAATTACTAATTAAACAACTTATGCTTGATTTTAGTGTTGTAACAAGCTGGATACACCAGATGTTGACTTCGGTAATGCCCGAAGGGCTTGCCATCTTCATCGAGTGTGTCGTAATAGGTGTATGTGTCGTTCTGATGTATGCACTCATAGCCATTATAATGATTTATGTAGAGCGCAAATTATGCGGCTTCTTCCAATGCCGCCTCGGCCCCAACCGCGTAGGCCCGTATGGTTCCATCCAGGTGTTTGCCGACGTGTTCAAGATGCTGACCAAGGAAATCTTCACGCCCAAGAATGTGGACAAGTTACTCTACAGCCTTGCTCCTTATATGGTGTTACTGGCCTCGTTCCTGACGTTTGCCTGTCTGCCCATCAACAAGGGACTGGAAGTGCTGGACTTCAACATCGGCGTATTTTTCCTGCTGGCAGCGTCGAGCATCGGTGTGGTAGGTATTTTACTTGCGGGATGGAGTTCAAACAACAAATATTCACTCATCGGTGCCATGCGTAGCGGTGCGCAGATTGTCAGCTATGAACTTTCGGCAGGCATGAGCATCCTTACCATGGTGATTCTGACGGGAACCATGCAAATTTCGGGCATCGTGGAAGGACAAACTGACGGCTGGCTCATCTTCAAGGGACACATTCCGGCCATCATTGCCTTCATCATCTACATTGTGGCAGGTAATGCCGAGTGTAACCGTGGCCCGTTTGACTTGCCCGAAGCAGAAAGCGAGTTGACCGCAGGCTACCACACCGAGTATAGCGGTATGCACTTCGGTTTCTACTATCTGGCCGAATATCTGAACCTCTTCATCGTAGCCGCCATCGCAGCAACCATATTCCTGGGAGGCTGGATGCCGTTGCACATTCCCGGACTGGATGGTTTCAATGCCGTGATGGATTACATCCCCGGACTGATCTGGTTCTTTGCGAAAGCCTTCTTCGTGGTATTTCTCATGATGTGGATTCGTTGGACATTCCCCCGCCTGCGTATTGACCAAATCCTGACGCTGGAATGGAAATACCTGCTCCCCATCTCGATGCTGAACCTGATTTTGATGAGTATAATTGTAGCATTCGGATTGCACTTCTAAACAGATAGACACATACGATAATGGAAGAAAAAGATACATACCTGGGAGGCTTGTTCAAAGGTGTCAAGAGTCTGTGCATCGGACTTAAAGTCACCATGAAAGAGTTGTTCACTCCCAAAATCACAGAACAATATCCGGAAAACCGGAAAGAGCTGAAAATGTTCGACCGCTTCCGCGGTACCCTTACGATGCCCCACAATGCACAGAACGAGCATCACTGTATTGCTTGCGGACTTTGCCAGATGGCCTGCCCCAACGGGTCTATCACGGTAAAGACTGAAACTGTAGAGACTGAGGACGGGAAAAAGAAGAAAGTATTGGCCAAGTACGAATATAACCTGGGGTCGTGCATCTTCTGCCAACTCTGCGTCAATGCCTGCCCGCACAACGCCATCACGTTTGACCAGGTGTTTGAACATGCCGTGTTCGACCGTTCGAAACTGAATCTGACGCTGAATCATCCGGGCAGCCGCGTAGAAGAGAAAAAGAAACCGGCTCCTGCAACCGATAAAGGTGCAGCCGTTGTCTCGAAGAACCCGGCAACCGCCCCCAAGAGTACAGCCACTGCTTCCAAAAGTACAGAAGCCGCTTCCGGAAGTACAGAAGCTGTTTCCAAAGGCACATCGGTTCCTGATAAGCAAAAGTCTAAATCGTAAGTAATAAGATAAATATATGGAAATAACTCTTGAAACAGTAGTATTCTACTTCTTGGCAGCTTTCATTGCCGTCCTCTCCATACTGACGGTGACCACAAGCCGCATCGTCCGTGCAGCCACGTATCTGCTGTTTGTGCTGCTGGGTACAGCCGGCATTTACTTCCTGCTGGGTTACACATTCCTGGGTGCCGTACAAATCATGGTATACGCCGGAGGCATCGTCGTACTCTATGTATTCTCCATTTTATTGACCAACGGTCCGGGAGAGAAAGTGGCCAGGCAGAAGCGCAGCCGCTTGCTGGCCAGTCTGGGTGCATGCGTGGCCGGAGCAATCATCGTGTTGTTCGTCATTCTGAAACATAAATTCCTGCCACAGGCTCCGGTAGACTCTACGGAGTTGCCGTTCAGCCAAATCGGCCAGCTTATGGTGAGTGGTGACAAGTTCGGATATTTGCTCCCGTTCGAAGCTGTCAGCATCCTGTTGTTGGCCTGCATGGTCGGCGGACTGTTGATTGCACGCAAACGTTAATCATTTACCGTTAACACATTTACAGATTATGATACACTTGGAATATTACCTGATAATCTCAGCCATCATGCTGTTTGCCGGTATCTACGGCTTTTTCACACGCCGCAGCACGCTGGCGATGCTGATTTCCGTCGAACTGATACTGAATGCCACGGACATCAACTTTGCCGTGTTCAACCGCTACCTGTTTCCCGACAGTGCGGAAGGTTACTTCTTTACCCTGTTCTCCATTGCTATTTCGGCTGCAGAGACTGCCATTGCCATTGCCATCATGATAAATATCTACCGCAACCTGCGTAGCATCCAGGTGGACAAATTGGACGAACTGAAGTGGTGATACAAGCAAACTAACAATGAAAACTGAAACTAAGAATTTATGGAATATACGATTTTAATCCCTCTTCTTCCGTTTCTCTCTTTCCTCATCCTGGGACTGGGGGGCAAATGGATGTCGCACCGCACGGCCGGTCTCATCGGCACCGTAGCACTGGGTGCAGTGACAGTTCTCTCCTACTACACTGCTGCAACGTACTTTTCGGCTCCGCGTTTGGCCGACGGCACGTTTGAGACGTTGATGCCCTACAACTTTCAGTGGTTGCCGTTCACCTCAACGCTCAGCATTGACATGGGCATTTTGCTTGACCCGATTTCCGTGATGATGCTCATTGTCATCAGCACGGTATCGTTCATGGTACACATCTACTCTTTCGGATATATGAAGGGCGAAGTGGGTTTCCAACGCTACTATGCTTTTCTCTCGCTCTTCACCATGTCCATGCTGGGACTGGTGGTGGCCACAAACATTTTCCAGATGTACGTGTTCTGGGAACTGGTGGGTGTGTCTTCTTACCTGCTCATCGGTTTTTACTACACCAAGCCTTCAGCCATCGCTGCTTCCAAGAAAGCCTTCATCGTGACACGCTTTGCCGATTTGGGCTTCCTGATCGGCATCCTGATATATGGTTACTATGCCGGAACCTACACGTTCGAGCCTGATGAACTGTTGCTGATAAAGGGCGGTGCTGCCATGATTCCATTGGCACTGGGACTGATGTTCATCGGTGGTGCCGGCAAGAGTGCCATGTTCCCCCTGCACATTTGGTTGCCCGACGCGATGGAAGGCCCCACGCCTGTCAGTGCCCTTATCCACGCTGCTACTATGGTGGTAGCCGGTGTCTACCTGGTGGCACGCATGTTCCCGCTCTTCATTGAATACGCCCCCTCCACGCTTCACATTGTAGCTTATGTAGGCGCGTTCACGGCCTTTTTTGCCGCCAGCATTGCCTGTGTGCAGACCGACATCAAGCGTGTGCTCGCTTTCTCCACCATTTCGCAGATTGGCTTCATGATGGTAGCCTTGGGAGTCTGCACCGCAGCCGATCCGCACGAAGGCGGTTTGGGTTACATGGCCGGTATGTTCCACCTGTTCACCCATGCAATGTTCAAGGCTCTGCTCTTCTTGGGTGCCGGCAGCATCATCCATGCCGTGCACAGCAACGAGATGTCGGCGATGGGTGGCCTGCGCAAATATATGCCCATCACCCACATCACCTTCCTCATAGCATGTCTGGCCATTGCGGGCATTCCGCCGTTTTCCGGTTTCTTCTCCAAGGATGAGATTCTGACGGCCTGCTTCCAGTTCAGTCCGGCCATGGGATGCATCATGACGGTGATTGCCGGTATGACGGCTTTCTATATGTTCCGTCTCTACTACGGTATCTTCTGGGGCACGGAAAACAAAGAACTGCATGCCCACCACACTCCGCATGAAAGCCCGCTGTCGATGACCTTCCCCTTGCTTTTTCTGGCAGTCGTGACCATCGTGGGCGGCTTCATCCCCTTCGGGGAATTTGTTTCGTCCAACGGACATGCTTATGAAATCCACCTCGACTGGAGCGTAGCAGGCACCAGCATCGTAGTGGCCGTGGTGGCCATCGCGCTTGCCACTTTCATCTACGCCAAGGACAAACAACCGGTGGCCGATGCTTTGGCTTGCCGTATGCGTGGCCTGTGGACTGCCGCCTACCACCGTTTCTACATCGACGAGATTTATCAGTTCATCACCCACAAAATCATTTTCCGTTGCATCTCTACTCCCGTTGCCTGGTTTGATCGCCACGTAGTAGACGGCTTCTTCAACTTCCTGGCCTGGAGTTCCAATGCCGGAAGCGACGAAATCCGCACGCTGCAAAGCGGACGTATGCAGCAGTATGCATACGTATTCCTGTTGGGCATCTTAGTACTGATATTGATAGTGCTTTTGTAATTCAGTAGTAATTTTATAAAACGAACATAGAAAAATGAACTTTTTATCTTTATTTGTTCTCATCCCGCTGCTGATGCTCCTCGGCTTGTGGCTCAGCCGCAACCTGGCACAGATTCGTGCGGTCATGGTGACAGGTGCATCAGCATTGGTGGTTCTTGCCGTCGGTCTGACCGTGGCCTACCTCAATGCCCGCCAAGGCGGTGCCACGGACGAAATGCTGTTTTGCGCCGATTTCGTCTGGTATCCGGCTCTCAACATTCACTACTCGGTAGGCGTAGACGGCATTTCGGTTGCCATGCTGCTGTTGTCTGCCATCATCGTTTTCACCGGCACATTCGCTTCCTGGCGGCTCAAACCGCTGACGAAGGAATATTTCCTTTGGTTCACTTTCCTTTCGCTGGGCGTGTTCGGATTCTTCATTTCCATCGACCTGTTCACAATGTTCATGTTCTACGAAGTGGCTTTGATTCCGATGTACCTGCTGATTGGTGTATGGGGAAGCGGACATAAAGAGTACTCTGCCATGAAACTGACCCTGATGCTGATGGGTGGATCGGCCTTCCTGCTGATAGGCATTCTGGGCATCTACTTCGGTTCGGGTGCCACTACCATGAACCTGCTGGAGATTGCCGGCTTGCACAACATCCCCATCGAGCAACAACGCATCTGGTTCCCGCTCACTTTCCTGGGTTTCGGTGTGCTGGGCGCCTTGTTCCCCTTCCACACTTGGAGTCCCGACGGTCACGCATCGGCTCCCACGGCAGTATCCATGCTGCATGCCGGTGTGCTGATGAAGCTGGGAGGCTACGGCTGCTTCCGCATCGCCATGTTCCTCATGCCTGAAGCCACCAACGAGCTGGGTTGGATATTCCTGGTGCTGACCGGCATTTCGGTGGTCTACGGAGCTTTCTCTGCTTGCGTGCAGACCGACCTGAAGTACATCAACGCCTACTCCTCGGTGAGCCACTGCGGTCTGGTGCTCTTCGCCATCCTGATGATGAACAAAACCGCCTGCACAGGTGCCGTGTTGCAGATGCTCAGCCACGGTCTGATGACAGCTCTTTTCTTTGCACTCATTGGTATGATTTACGGTCGCACGCATACCCGCGACATCCGCGAACTGAGCGGCCTGATGAAAATCATGCCTTTCCTTTCGGTGTGCTACGTCATTGCCGGTCTTGCCAACCTGGGACTTCCGGGATTGAGCGGCTTCATTGCCGAAATGACCATCTTCAACGGCGCTTTCCAGCACGCTGACACGTTCCACCGTGCATGGACGGTGATTGCCTGCTGTAGCATCGTCATCACGGCGGTCTACATCCTTCGCCTGGTGGGCAAGATTCTCTACGGCACTTGCACCAACAAGCACCACCTGGAACTGACGGATGCCACGTGGGACGAACGCACGGCAGCCATCGTGCTCATCGTATGTGTAGCTGCATTGGGTATGGCTCCCTGGTGGATTAACGACATGATTGGCGAAAGCGTGTTGCCTATTATCAATGTATTCTGATTTAACGATTAAATTGCAAGAAAAGATATGGATTACTCCCAATTTCTATTGATGAGAGAAGAGGTGTCGCTGATAGCCGTTATCGTCATCCTCTTGGTGGCCGACCTTTTTATGAGCCCCGATGCGCACAAGCGCAGCGGCAAGCCGATGGTGAACACCATTCTGCCCATAGCCTTGATGCTTATCCACACCTTGATTACCATCGTCCCCGGCGGTGAAGTCGATGTATGCGGCGGCATGTATCACAGCACGCCGATGCACACCATCGTGAAGTCCGTCCTCAGCATTGGTACGCTCATCGTCTTCCTGATTGCACACGAATGGCTGAAGCGCGAGGACGTGGTCATCAAACAAGGCGAGTTCTACTTCCTGACACTCTGCACCCTGCTGGGCATGTACTTCATGATTTCGGCCGGTCATTTCCTCATGTTCTTCATCGGACTGGAAACGGCCAGCGTGCCTATGGCTTGCCTGGTGGCTTTCGACAAATATCGCCACCACTCGGCCGAGGCAGGTGCCAAGTACATATTGACGGCCCTGTTCTCCAGCGGTATGCTGCTCTACGGACTTTCGCTCATCTACGGTACGGTGGGCACCCTCTATTTTGCCGACATGCCGGCCCACATCGACGGTAGTGCCTTGCAGATAATGGCTTTCGTATTCTTTTTCGCCGGCATGGGCTTCAAGATTTCGCTGGTGCCTTTCCACCTCTGGACAGCCGACGTTTATGAAGGAGCTCCCGCCACAGTGACGGCCTACCTGAGCGTCGTGTCGAAAGGTGCAGCCGCATTCGTACTGATGGTCGTGGCCTACAAGGTTTTCGGCGGTCTTGTCGACCAATGGCAGGAAATACTTTATTGGGTCATCATCGCTTCCATCACGCTGGCCAACCTCTTCGCCTTGCGGCAAGAGAACCTGCAACGCCTGATGGCTTTCTCCAGCATTTCGCAGGCCGGTTACATCATGCTGGGTGTCATTGCCGGCACGGCTGAAGGCATGACCACGCTGGTGTTCTACGTGCTGGTTTACCTTTTTGCCAACCTGGGTGTGTTCACTGTCATCAATATCATTGTGCAACGCGCCGGCAAGGTGACGCTGACCGACTATAACGGCCTGTACTCCACCAACCCGAAACTGGCCTTCCTCATGACGCTGGCTCTGTTCTCGCTGGCAGGCATTCCGCCGTTTGCAGGTTTCTTCTCGAAGTTTTTCATCTTTGCGGCAGCTTTCCACAGCGGATTCCACTTGCTGGTGTTCATCGCCCTGGTCAACACGGTACTTTCACTCTACTACTATCTGCGCGTGGTCAAGTCTATGTACATTGTGAAAAGCGACGAACCCATCGCCACGTTCCGGAGTGATAACTATACCCGTGCCAGCCTTGTCCTTTGCACGGCAGGCATCATCGTGCTGAGCATCGCCAGCATTGTGTACGACACCATCGACAAGTACGCATTCGGTATGTAAAAGAAAACCCGTGTCCTGAAAAAGGCCACAACCTGTCATACGACGCTGCAAGGGGCTGTGTCAAAACGCAAGTTTTGCAACACAGCCCCTTGGTGTGTAAGAATGCAGACACGCAAAAGCCAAAGGTGAGGGCATTCGTCAGGCTACTCTGGCGCAGTTGTTCCGTACCTGTATCGAGCGTGTTCCGTACCTGTATCCAGCAAATGGAATACAGGTACGGAACACGCTCGATACTTGTGTCCGACAAACGGTTTGCACGTCCGACAGATTCTGCATCCATTCACCGGACCTGACGGAGCAAACAGATTTATCCCAAATCGGTCATCAGGATTTATTTACTGCCAAAGCTGCTTAGGCTTGGTGAATTTCCAACGAACTATTGATTTGATAAAAAACAGAGGCAAAAAGATTTTTCTTTGTGACTTTATTGGCAGTTTGCAATTTAATTTGTAACTTTGGCAACTGAAACAAATAACAACCCACTCATGGCGATGAGCTGGTGCAAATAGAGAAAATTACAACCAACAATAACATTAATTATAACCAACAAAACATTAATTAAAAAAAGATCTAGACATGGAAGCAAGAAAAGTTTTGGAAGACCTGAAACGTCGTTTTCCCAACGAACCTGAGTATCATCAGGCAGTAGAAGAAGTGCTCACCACGATTGAAGAAGAGTACAACAAACACCCGGAATTTGAAAAAGCCAACCTCATTGAACGCCTTTGCATTCCAGACCGCATCTACCAGTTCCGCGTAACATGGGTGGACGACAAGGGCCAGGCTCACACCAACATGGGTTATCGTGTGCAGCACAACAACGTTATCGGTCCTTACAAAGGAGGGCTTCGCTTCCATTGTTCGGTGAACCTCAGCATCCTGAAATTCCTTGCTTTCGAGCAGACATTCAAGAACTCTCTGACCACACTGCCGATGGGCGGTGCAAAAGGCGGCTCCGACTTTTCCCCGCGTGGCAAGAGCAATGCCGAAGTGATGCGTTTCTGCCAGGCTTTCATGCAGGAACTGGGACGCCACATCGGGCCGGACATCGACGTGCCGGCCGGCGACATCGGCGTGGGCGGCCGTGAAATAGGCTACATGTTCGGCATGTACAAGAAAATGACCCGCGAGTTCAACGGCGTGCTGACGGGCAAGGGACTGGAATACGGAGGTTCGCTCATCCGTCCGGAAGCAACAGGATACGGCAACGTGTACTTCCTTATGGAGATGCTGAAAACCAAGGGCACCGACCTGAAAGGCAAGACCGTCCTCGTCTCCGGTTCCGGAAACGTGGCACAATATACCACCGAGAAAGTACTCCAGTTGGGCGGAAAGGTGCTCACGATGTCCGACTCCAACGGCTACATCTATGACCCGGACGGCATCGACCGCGAGAAGCTCGACTACATCATGGAACTGAAGAACATCTACCGTGGACGCATCCGTGAATACGCGGAGAAATACGGCTGCAAATATGTGGAAGGCGAACGTCCGTGGGGAGAAAAGGCCGACATCGCCCTGCCCTCTGCCACCCAGAACGAAATCAACGGCGATGACGCACGCCAATTGGTGGCCAACGGTGTCATAGCTGTCAGCGAAGGGGCCAACATGCCCTCCACGCCGGAAGCCATCCGCGTGTTCCAGGAAGCCGGGATACTGTACGCTCCGGGCAAGGCGGCCAACGCCGGCGGCGTATCTGTTTCAGGTCTCGAAATGAGCCAGAATTCAGAACGCCTGTCGTGGACTGCCGAGGAAGTGGACAACCGCCTGCACGCCATCATGGAGAACATCCACCAGAACTGCGTGAAATACGGGACGGAAGCCAACGGCTATGTCAATTACGTGAAAGGTGCCAATGTGGCCGGCTTCATGAAAGTGGCCAAGGCCATGATGGCCCAAGGCATCGTATAACGGACAAAACTATCCTCAACCCATTGGGGCTGCGCCTGTCGGAGCAGCCCCTTTTTTCATACCCTCACCAGACATCAAGGCGGAAACGGTACCGCAGGCACAGACGTACCTCATTTTGATGCATTCCGCAAGCATTCACCACAAAAAGGTTGTATCATTATAACCTTTATGGGATCTTTTATATCTTTGTATTGTTTGTTATAAGTCAAACTCCATATATGAAATAAGTTTCTCATAGGCCATGCGTGTTCCCCTTTCATACTCTATCTCCCCACAATAATGGAAATGTTGTTTGTCAAGAACTGACTGCATGGATTTATTGTCAAAGTTCGTATCTATCTTGAAGCTGCGAACTCCACGAACTTTCATCAAATCTTCCACTGCCGACAAATATAGGACAGCCAATCCTTGCCTCCGGAATTTGTCCGACACAGCCAAACGATGTACGACCACATAAGGCAGACTGCTCAACCAGGCACCATTTCGGATATGCCTGTAGGACGGTTCTTCGCCAAAAATAACAGCCCCGTATGCCGCAATGTCTCTTTCGACACATAAGACATAACTATATCCTGCGGCTACATCATCACTGATATGTTTCTGCGTAGGATAAGATAAGTCCCATTGCTTTTTACCAGCTTTCAGCATTTCCTCCCGTGCATAGTCGATGATTTTCATGATGTCAGGTATATCTTGCTGCAATGCTTTTCTAAAAACGGTATTCCTTGATTCCCACATTGTTGATGATTTTTTTACATTAAGTCAGCAAAGATAGGTAAAAGCAGGGAACATAGCAAGCACGAATAAGAATAATAGCAAGATAGTCAAATAATGCTACTGAATATACAAAAACTGAAAAATATAATACATTGATTGTTAGAATATTATAAGTGCGCTGTGAACTGTTTTATAAAAAGGGAATTAACCCTATTAAACCGTCTGAACGATTAATATATATTTGTAAATACTATGGATTCCCTATTTATTTGTTAATTCGGAAATTTCCCCATTTTTCCCGCTTTTGCAGAACAAATATCTAAATAATATTTTTGCAAAAAAATATCTATGAAACATTTAAATTTTGAGCCTTGGACAGGTGGATTTGTACAAAGAAAAAGGATTACAAGATGGTAAAATAGCATGGACTCTATTTTTTATAATTATAGAGCGTATCGCTAAAATAAAATGTTGAAAGAAACTT
>CAYPUJ010000042.1:0-18766 GCA_964413805.1 uncultured Bacteroides sp.
GGAAGAAATAAAGGGAAACACACACACTTTTTTTATATGGCTTCAATCAGGGGGCTGTGTCGGAACAATCGGTTTGCGGCACAGCCCCCGATTCATTGGACACATACGTATGTGTCGCATCAGGACATACGTATGTGTCACATCGGGAGATACGTATGTGTCACATCGAGACATACGTATGTGTCGCATCAAGAGATACGTATGTGTCGCATCGAGACATACGTATGTGTCGCATCAGGAGATACGTATGTGTCACATCAGGACATACGTATGTGTCAGACCGGGAGATACGTATGTATTATTTGGCCTTTGAAGCAGGTGTCTGACGGAGCATATCGCTATCTTTGTCCCGTACAAACTGTAAAAACGCTGAACAATATGCTTACCGAAAAAGAAAAGATGCTGCGCGGCGAGTGGTACGATGCCAACTACGATGCCGATCTACTGGCCGAACGCGCCGCGTGCCGCCAACTGCTGGAAGCCTTCAACCGCGACGGACAGACCGACGACCGGCGTGCCGCCCTCCTGCAACAGGCCCTGCCCCGGCTGGGCGAACGCACCACCATCGTTCCTCCCCTCTACTGCGACTACGGCTATCACATCGAGACGGGGCACGACTGCTTCTTCAACTTCCACACCACCTTTCTCGACGAAGCCCCCATCCGCTTCGGCAACCACGTATTCGTGGGACCCAACTGCAGCTTCTACACTGCCATCCATCCGCTGGACGCGGGACTGCGCAACCGGGGGCTGGAGTGCGCCAGACCCATCACCGTGGGCGACAACGTGTGGCTGGGCGGCAACGTGACGGTGCTGCCGGGCGTGAACATCGGCGAGGGCAGCGTGATCGGTGCGGGCAGCGTGGTGACGCACGACATCCCGGCGGGCGTGGTGGCCGTGGGCAATCCGTGCCGTGTGCTCCGCACCCTCGCGCAAAATAATGATTCTCCCCGTTGAAGTAAATAAAAAGAATGACTACCTTTGCGGATGCACAAAAGAGTATGAACAGACATGATTGAAGACATTCGCGAAGCCTGCCGGGTGATGAACGACGGCGGGACTATCCTGTACCCCACGGACACCATCTGGGGCATCGGTTGCGACGCGACCAACGAAGAAGCCGTACGCCGCGTGTACGAAATCAAGCAGCGGGCCGACAGCAAAGCCATGCTGGTGCTGGTGGACTCGCCCGTGAAGGTGGACTTCTACGTGAAGGATGTGCCCGACGTGGCCTGGGACCTGATTGAACTGGCCGACAAGCCGCTGACCATCATCTATCCCGGTGCCCGCAACCTGGCATCCGCCCTCCTGGCCGAAGACGGCAGCGTGGGCATACGGGTCACGCAGGAGGCCTTCTCGCAACAGCTGTGCCGGCGGTTCCGCAAGGCCATCGTCTCCACCTCGGCCAACCTCAGCGGACAGCCTTCGCCGGGCAACTTCGGCGAAATCAGCGAAGACATCAAGGCGGCGGTGGACTACATCGTCGGCTACCGGCAAGAGGAACAAGGGCATCCCCGTCCCTCCGGCATCATCAAGCTGGGCGAGGGGGGCACTTTCAAAATCATCCGTCCGTAGGGCCATGGGACGCAACCGTCGCAAAAACCTGCTGCAACGCCTGCTGCTGTGGCGCGAGAGGAACATCCGGGAGAAGCGGTTCATTCTGATACTCAGCTTCCTTGTGGGAGTCCTCACGGCAGTGGCCGCCTTGCTCCTGAAACTGCTGATTCACTGGATACAGGCTTTCCTGACCGAGAACTTCGTCACGACCGAGGCCAACTACCTCTACCTGGTCTATCCCGTCGTGGGCATCTTCCTGACGGGACTCTTCGTGCGGCACGTGGTGAAGGACGACATCGGCCACGGTGTGACCAAGATTCTCTACGCCATCTCGCGGCGGCAGGGGCACATCCGGCGGCACAACACCTGGTCGTCCATCATCGCCAGTTCCATCACCATCGGGTTCGGCGGGTCGGTGGGGGCGGAAGCCCCGATTGTGCTGACCGGTTCGGCCATCGGCTCCAACCTGGGCAACGTGTTCAGGATGGAGCACCGCACCCTGATGCTGCTGATAGGCTGCGGTGCCGCAGGTGCCGTGGCCGGCATCTTCAAGGCCCCGATTGCCGGGCTGGTGTTCACGCTGGAGGTGCTGATGATAGACCTCACCATGTCGTCGCTCCTGCCGCTGCTCATCTCGTCGGTGACGGCTGCCACGCTCTCCTACGTGGTGACGGGGCAGGAAGCCATGTTCCGCTTCCACCTCGACGAGGCGTTCGAGTTGGGGCGCATCCCCTACGTCATCATGCTGGGCATCTTCTGCGGACTGGTCTCGCTCTACTTCACCCGTGCCATGAACTGGACAGAAGGCATATTCGGGCGGCTCAACAGCCCCTACAGAAAGCTGGCCGTGGGGGGCATCATGCTCAGTGTCCTCATATTCCTCTTTCCGCCCCTCTACGGCGAAGGCTACGACACCATCGAACTCCTGCTGAACGGCACGTCCGCCGCCGAGTGGGACACGGTGATGGACCATTCGCTCTTCTACGGGCACGGCAGCCTGCTGCTGTGCTACCTCATGCTCATCGTCGTGTTCAAGGTGTTCGCCTCCAGCGCGACCAACGGCGGCGGCGGATGCGGCGGAATCTTCGCACCTTCGCTCTACCTGGGGTGCATTGCGGGCTTCGTCTTCTCCCACCTGAGCAACAGCTTCGGGACGACGACCTACCTGCCGGAAAAGAACTTCGCGCTGATGGGCATGGCGGGTGTGATGAGCGGTGTGATGCACGCCCCGCTGACGGGGGTATTCCTCATCGCGGAACTGACGGGCGGCTACGACCTGTTCCTGCCGCTGATGATTGTGTCCGTCAGTTCCTACCTCACCATCATCGTGTTCGAGCCGCACAGCATCTATTCCATGCGCCTGGCCAAGAAGGGGGAACTGCTGACCCACCACAAGGACAAGGCCGTGCTGACGCTGATGAAGGTGGAGAACGTGGTGGAGAAGGATTTTGTGGCCGTGCACCCCGAAATGGACCTGGGTGAACTGGTCAAGGCCATTGCCTCCTCGCACCGCAACATCTTCCCGGTGACAGACGGCGAAGGCACGCTGCTCGGCATCGTGCAGCTGGACGACATCCGCCACATCATGTTCCGGCACGAACTGTACCACCGCTTCACGGTGAGCAGGCTGATGACCACCGCCCCCGCCCGCCTGCTGTACACCGACAGCATGGAGCAGGTGATGCAGACCTTCGACAAGACCAATGCCTGGAACCTGCCGGTGGTGGACGGACAGGGGCACTACCTGGGCTTCGTGTCCAAATCGAAGATATTCAACTCCTACCGGGAGGTGCTGGTGCACTTCTCGGACGAATAGGGAGGGGACGGTGGCAAGACCGCCCGTCCGGAGAAAGACTTATGCTTAATCAAATACCCGACCAAGAATGAAGAAAGAAGATTTACGCATCGTATTCATGGGCACACCCGAATTTGCGGTGGAGTCCCTCCGTTGCCTGGTGGAAGGCGGCTACAACGTGGCAGGTGTCATCACCATGCCCGACAAGCCTGCCGGGCGCGGACACAAGCTGCTGGCTTCGCCCGTGAAGCAATATGCCCTGGAACACGGCCTGCCCCTGCTCCAGCCGGAGAAGCTGAAAGCCCCCGCTTTCGTGGAAGCCCTGCGGGCGTGGCAGGCCGACCTGCAAATCGTGGTGGCTTTCCGTATGCTGCCCGAAGTGGTGTGGGAGATGCCGCGCCTGGGCACCTTCAACCTCCATGCCTCCCTCCTGCCGCAATACCGGGGAGCAGCTCCCATCAACTGGGCGGTCATCAACGGCGAGACGGAGACAGGGCTTACCACCTTTTTCCTCAGGCACGAGATTGACACGGGGGAAATCATCCGGCAAGTGCGCATCCCCATTGCCGGCACGGACAACGCGGGCACCGTGCACGACCGGCTGATGATGCTGGGCGGTCGGTTGGTGACGGAGACCGTGGATGACATCCTGGCAGGCAGTGTGCATCCCATCCCGCAGGAGGACATACCGGTGACGGAAGAACTGCGCTCCGCCCCGAAAATCTTCAAGGACACCTGCCGCATCTGCTGGAACCGGCCTGTGAAGCAGGTTCACGACCTGGTGCGCGGCCTGTCACCCCATCCCACTGCCTGGACCGAACTGCACACGCCGGACGGGCAGGCCGTCGTGGTGAAGATATTCGAAACGGAAATGCTGCCCCAATCGCACTCCCACGCACCGGGCACCCTCCTGACCGACGGGAAGAAGTACCTGCACGTGGCCACTGCCGACGGACTTCTCTCCATCCGCTCCCTCCAGCTTCCCGGCAAGAAACGGCTGGGCACCGAAGAACTGCTGCGGGGATTCCGGGTGGCGGAGGGGAGTCGGATGGAGTGAACTTACCATTTCACCACTTTCTGCTCGCCCGAACGCAGCGTCACTATTACGCTTTGTCCGTCGGCTTGTGGCTGTACGGAGCGGAGGGGAAGGAGTTCTTCGTCGGTGAATGGGGTGCCGCTCTTTTTCCACAGCATCAGGGTGATGCACAACTTCTCGCAGTTTGGCTCCAACGGAGTGGAAAGGATGCTGACGGCGCAGGTGTCGCTCACGGGATGCAAGCCCGTGGGACGGACTGTGGCACATTCGCCCCAGTCGTCATAGGCCAATAGGGCAAGCTGGTAATGGCCGTTGTCGAGGATGCAGGCCGTCTGCCCGTCCACCGTGCGGGTAGTTTCCTCAATGGGACGGTCGAGTTGCGGCAGTGCATAGTGCCCCAGGCGCAGGGTAGTGGACACGGGGCTGACCGCCTTGTCCACGCGCAGGATGCCGTCGGCCAGGGTGAGGTCGGCCAGGCGGAAACGGATGTCGGGATTGGTCTCCAGCACGGCATCGCGGTAATAGATGCCGTCCTCATACTTGCGGAAGTCGTAGAGACGCAGCACTTCCCACGAGTCCCCGGCGTTGCGTACGCCGTAGTTCATGGAGATTTCGCCGTCGGCACCGTCGGCCATCCAGGGAAACTCGGTGTTGTAGGCCAGCTTGTTGTAGTTCTCCGAGCTGCGGAACTTCTGCCAGTCGTCCGCCACCCGTTCGTGGCACCATGAGCGCATTTCGGCGGCACCGCTGTTGGGATAGTCGGTGATGAGCAGGGTGGAGGCAGGCTGGAACCTGTTGTATGCCCGTCCCGGCTGAAACTCTTTCTCCCACGGGCCTTCGTTCTCGGTGGCGGTCCAGAAGGGATGGTCGGCAGGCAGGAGCAAGGCCAGGAACGCTTTGCCGCACCAGTAGACGCTGCCCCGGCAACTGTATATCTGCACCGCCGGTGCAAACGGCCCGTAGAAGCCCATTGTGGGCACGCGGTCTTCCAGGAAGTCGGGACATTGCAGGAATTGCAGCAGCGTGGCCGACGAGATGCGGCGCAGCCAGCCGTAGTCGGCATCGGTGTTGTCCGTCAGTCCCAACATGGAGAAGGGCACCACAGAGGCAAAGCGGTAGCAGATGCTGCGCCCCCACATGTTCATGCGGCCGTCGCGGGCAAACATATAGGGATAGTTGTCCACCAGGTCGGCCTGGTTGCGGAGGTACCGGGCAGCGAGGTCGGGATAGAGTTTGCCGTAGTAGTGCGCCCACAGGGGACCGTACATCTGGAAGGCCCACATGCTGTAGTAGTCGTAAGCGGGACTGTCATTGTACCAGCCTTCGCCCCGGTAGGCGGCCAGGGTGCGTTCCAGGTTCTCCCGGAGGCGGGCATCGGTGATGGGGTAGCCGCGTTCCTTGAAGAAACTCAGCACAAAAATGTTGAAGAACCTCCAGTTGGAGTCGATGGTGGGGCCGTCGCCATAGCTCAGCATGGTGGCGGCAAGGGCATCTTTCTGCTCCTGGGTCAGCGGTTCCCACAGCACTTCGGGAGCCACGGTGAGCGAGATGGCCAGTGCGCCAAACTCCACCAGCGTCTGGCTGGGTCCTCCGTCTTTCGGGCGGGGAGCGATGTAGTTGTTGCTGCCCGGCGTGCAGAGCGAAACGAGCTGGTGGCGGTAGTAGTCGGCCACACGGATACCGTTCAGTTCCAGGTCGGGCTGCTCGCGCAGGAGCGGGGCAGCCACGAACAGGGTGCGGCACAAGCCTTCCAGCTTGGCTACGGGCACTTGGGCATCGCTCTTGGGATAGGTCTTGTCCAGCTGCTTGGGGAAGTACATGGGTGCGTCCAGTGAGTCGATGTAGCCGAAGGCACCTTCCAGCAGGTAGGTGGCGGCATCCACCCAGTGGCGGCGTGTCATGCCGGTGTAGGGGCTGGTGCGGTAGTCCGGTTCCTGCAGGTTGAACACGTTGGCCGGACTGTCGTCGGCCGGCTGCTGTCTGCAGCCGGTGGCCAGGAGGAGGAACACGAGGAGAAAGATTCCCCGGAAAGAAGCGTCAGGGTGTTTCATGTCTGTTGGGTGATTTAAGAGTGAATAATGAGTCTGTTGGGTTTTATAGCTTGGTTTCCCCTTCCACGAAGTTCTCCAGGAAGAGGTGTTCGCCGTCGAACACGGCATAGGTGAAGAAACGGATCCAGTCGCCCAGAATGAGGACACGGGACGTGCTGCTCAGTATGAGGTCCAGTTCGATGTGGCGGTGGCCGTAGATGAAGTAGTTGATGTTGGGGTGCGTCTTCAGGTAGTCCTTGGTGTATAGCACCAGAGGCTCCCGGTCTTCGCCCATGTAGTCCGGTTCCTTGTTGTCCATGCGCTTCAGGCGGCTGTGCTTGGCCCACCTCAGCCCCAGTTCCACACTCCAGCGGGGGTGGAGGGTGGAGAAAAGGGTCTGCATGGTGTGGCTGTGGAAGAGGATGCGCAGCAGCTTGAACTTGCGGTCGGGGTCGCCCAAGCCGTCGCCGTGCGCCAGGTAGAACTCCTTGCCGTATATTTCCGTGGTGATGGGGCGGCGGTGGAGCACTACGCCGCATTCCCGTTGCAGGTAGTCGCCGCACCAGATGTCGTGGTTGCCTGTGAAGTAGTGCACTTCGACACCCAGGTCGGTCAGTTCGGACAGCTTCCCGAGGAAACGGGTGTAGCCTTTGGGCACGACGGTCTTGAATTCGTACCAGAAGTCGAACATATCGCCCAGCAGGTAGACAGCGGCCGTGTTGTGCTTGATGCTGTCCAGGAAGTTCACCAGGCGGCGTTCCTGTGTCCGGCCGTGTTCAATGGCGAGCGAACCCAGGTGTGCGTCGGAAAGGAAATATACGTTTTTCATTGCAGTGAGTCGGGTAGCGGTTTAATTATTGAAACAGTTCGTCCAGGTAGTCGTAGAACGCGGGGTCTTCGCCCACCACCACTTTGGCAATCAGGCCTTCGGGGTCTACGACAATCTTGGTGGGGTAGCCTTCGATGCCGTACAGGATGCTCACGTCGGGATTGCCTTCGTTGCGCACGTGCAGCCAGGGAAGCGCGTGTTCTTCCACGGCCGCTTTCCACTCGTCTTCAGGGTCGTTGCAGTCCACACCGAGAATCTCCAGCCTGTCTTTGTACCTGGCATAATACTTTTTCATTTCCGGGAAACCCTTGATGCACCATCCGCACCAGCTTCCCCAGAAGTCGATTACCACATACTTGCCGCGCAGCGACGAGAGGGCGAGGTCCTTGCCGTCGATGGTCTTCAGGGTGAAGTCGGGGGCTTCGGCGCCTTCGCTTATCTGTTCCTGGGCGGCACGACGGCTTTGGACTTCCTGCATGAGGTTGTTCAGCATGTTGTAAAGCGGTGAGAGCGCACCCGTCTTTACGGCATCGCCCAGCAGGGGCAGGAACTCCTGCACGGTTTCAAGGTCGGTTTGCGAGAGCAGGTAGAGGGCAACGTTGTTGTCGGTGTGTTCGCGGATGTAGTCCATCCTGGCATCGCTGATTTGCTGGTAGAGTTCCTGGGCCGCTTCCATCAGGGGACGGAGCGAGTCTATGGGCGCACCGCTTTGCTGCATCCGGAGGCCTGCGGACGAAATCGAGTCAAACTGTGCTTCCAGCGGCTCCCAACCGGCTATGGCCTGGGTGTAGGCCGTGTGAAATTCGCTGCCCTCCACCCGGTAGTTGTCCATGTCGCCGCTGATGCTGACGGCATCGCCCGGGAAGAGCAGGAGGTCAATGCGTTGCGCCATGTTGAAGGCCCGGCTACCCGACGGCATGGGGAGGATGGACAGTTGCAGGGGAACGCTGTCTGTCTTCTGGCTGAAAGTGAATTTCCCCTGTTCCATGACCAGCGTGTCCTGACGGATGCTCCCGTCCAAGGGGTACGTCACGGGATGGCTGACAACGAGCAACGAGTCGCTTTCCATGCCGGACAGGGTGCCGCTGACGGTGACGGACTGCTGCGAGGGTTGGCAGGCGCAGAGCAATGCCGTGCCGGCCAACAACAAAACTGTTTTCTTTTTCATCATTGATTTGCGTTATTAATTTGTTTCTTGGTTTTTTCCTTCTTCACAGGAAGCCCAGTTCCAGCTTCGCCTCTTCGCTCATCATGTCTTTGTCCCATTCCGGCTCAAACACCAGGTTGACGGTGGCGGCCGTCACGCCTTCGACAGACTCGATTTTCTGGCGGATGTCCTCCATGATGAAGTCGGCAGCCGGGCAGTTGGGGGCGGTGAGGGTCATGTCGATGGACACATTGCCGTCGTCGCCCACGTCGATTTTGTAAATCAGTCCCAGGTCGTAGACGTTGACGGGGATTTCGGGGTCGTACACCGTTTTCAGCATGGCGACAATCTTTTCTTCTGTTTCAAACTTAGTCATCTGTTATTGTTTTTTGTTTGAGGAGCAAAGATAGTTGATAAAATCCATATATCTTATTAATCCACATCGCAAAAAGTTTATCCGTCACAGAAAAGGCTTTGTTGCGAAAGTAATTATTCCGTTTGGATTATGCAAATGAAATAATGCTGGGTTTGACATTACCAGGGGTTGCCGAACACCTGTATGGAGCACGCTCCACACAAGTGTCCACCAAACGGAGTATTTTCGAAATGAATATTTCCACTTATATAGTGGAATATTCCAATAAGCGTTATCTTTGCAAGGTGAACCCCGAAACAGCAGACAATGGAGATAAACTTTGATAAGGATATATGAACACGGGAAAACATACCTGCCAACGCCCCATCCATCCGGGCGAACTGCTGAAGGTAGAAATCGAAAGCCGCCGGTTGCCGCAGACGCGGCTTGCCGCCCAGACAGGCATATCCTATAAGATTCTGAACGACATCCTGAATTGTCGGCGTCCGCTCACCACCAACACAGCCATGTTGTTCGAAGCGGCGTTGGGCATCAGCGCAGGCCTGCTGATGCGGATGCAACTCGACTATAACATGCAGCAGGCCACCCGCGACAAGTCTTTTATGGAACGGCTTGCCCAAATACGAAAGTATGCCGCGTTGCTGTAGGTCGCGCCACCGTCTGCAAAGGCATGTAAGATTGTTCTTCGGGTATCCGGCACTTATACCAAATGCATCAGTCCTGTCCCTGCTCCACGTGGAAGCCGGCCTGTCGCAGGTCGTCCCAATAGGCCGGGTAGGACTTTGACACCACTTCCGGGCGGTCGATGCGGATGTCGGGACGCACCAGGCAGGCGGGCGCGAAGGCCATGGCCATGCGGTGGTCTTCGTAGGTAGCGATGCAAGGGTCTGCCGCTGCTTCGCACCGCTCGCCGCTCCAGCGCAGGACGCTGTTGCCTTCGGCCTGCACCACGTAGCCCAGCTTCCGCAATTCCGTTACGAGGGCGTGGATGCGGTCGGTCTCCTTTATGCGGAGGCTTTGCAGTCCCCCGAAGCGGAAAGGAACGTTCAACAGACAGCAGGTCACCACGAAGGTCTGTGCCAGGTCGGGCATCTCCACCAGGTCTGCTTCGACTGATGATGCCGGACTGCCCTGCGGCGTGAGGCGGACACCCTGCGGGGTGTACCCGGTGCATACACCGAGGCGTTCGAAGAGCACCGCGCCACGGCTGTCACCCTGAAGGCTGTGGGCGAAAAGTCCCTGCAACTCCACGCAGGCTTCTTGAGCAGCAGACATTTCTTTCCCGCTTTCTCCTTTTTGACCGAAGGCTGCCAGTGCCAGCATTTCATACCAATAGGAAGCCGCGCTCCAGTCGCTTTCCACGACAAAGGCCGTGTCCTTGTAGCTGCCGGGCTGTACGTCGATGCTGTCTGTTCCTGTCCATGCGGCGACGGCACCGAAGTCGCGCATCAGTTGCAGGGTAAGGTCGATGTAGGGTCGCGACACGATGTCGCCCGCCAGTTGCAGCTGTAGTCCTTCGGGCAGGGTGGGGCCGATCATCAGCAGGGCGGAGATGTACTGCGAGCTCACGTCCCCCTCCAGCACGATGCGGCGGCTTTCGAGCCGTTTGCCCTCGATGCACAGGGGAGGGAATCCCTCCTTTCCGGCATAGCCGATGGAAGCACCCAGCGAACGGAGCGCGTCCACCAGGATGCGGATGGGGCGTTGCTGCATACGCGGCGTGCCCGTCAGCGTGCGCACGCCGGGCACGGTGCTGAAGTAGGCGGTGAGGAAACGCATGGCGGTACCTGCCGCACCGATGTCGATGCAGGAGGAATGCCGGGCGAGGGCTTCCGTCATGACGCGGGTATCGTCGCAACTGCTCAGGTTGGCGGGGAGCGTGTGCCCGCCGCTCAGGGCGTGGAGGATGAGGGCACGGTTGCTGATGCTCTTCGAAGCGGGCAGGCGCAGGTTCGCACGGAGGCGGTCGGGGGCGGAGATGCGGTAGTGCATGGTTCGGTTTTTTCCGCAAAAGTAAGACAAATCTGCGGGATACGGAAGTTCTCCGGCGGCTTGTTCCTGAAATGAACATTTTTGCCACAGGCCGGACGAACGGAATGAACAGGATTCCCCGTACCTTTGCAGCCTCAAACAGGAGACATAAATATGAAAACCAATTCGAAGACTTTTATTTTGATATTTCTGGGCCTGTTGACAGCTTTCGGCCCGTTTGTGACAGACATGTATCTTCCTTCCCTCCCCTCGATGGGGCAGTATTTCCACACCACTTCCTCCCTTGTACAGTTGGGGCTCACCACCAGCATGATTGGCCTGGCAGCGGGTCAGCTGCTGTTCGGCCCGCTCAGCGACCGCTACGGCAGGCGTATGCCGCTGGTGGCCGCCATGTGGCTGTTCATTGCCTCCACGCTGCTCTGTCTGTTCGCGCAGAACATCGGCCAGTTCGTGGCTTTCCGCCTTTTGCAGGGCATGGCGGGTGCCGGGGGCATTGTCATTTCCCGCTCGGTGGCCACCGACCTCTTCTCCGGCAAGGAACTGGCCAGGATGTTGGCCGTGATAGGAGCCATCAACGGGGTGGCACCGGTGGCGGCTCCCATCGTGGGCGGCGTGTTCACCGAAGCCATCGGTTGGCAGGGCATCTTCTGCGTCCTTCTGGGACTGGGCGTGCTGCTGCTGGCGGGCAGTCACTGCTTCCGCGAGTCGTTGCCGCGCGAGAAGCGGTCGGCTGTGAGCCGGGCAGACATCTTCCGGAGCTTTGGCGAGACACTCCGCAACCGCGAATATGTCTACTACGTCCTCCAACTGGGTTTTGCCCAAGGCGTGCTGTTTGCCTACATCGCCTCTTCCCCCTTCATCGTGCAGGAGCATTTCGGCTATTCGCCGCTTATGTTCAGCCTGTGTTTCAGCCTGAACGCCGTTTCCATCGGGGTGGCGGCTGCCCTGTCGGTACGCTTCAGACGCTCCACCAGCAGCACCCTGACGGGATGTACGGGCATGGTGTTCTTTGCCGCTTGTGAATGCGTGGCACTCCTGTCGCCGGGATGCAGCTTCTGGATGTACGAACTGCTGCTGATAGCCATGCTGTTCTGCATGGGACTGACCTTCACTTCGTCTACGGCACTGGCTATGGAATGCGAGCGGCAGCGTGCCGGAACGGCTTCGGCATTGCTGGGAGCCGCGAGCTTCACCTTCGGGGGCGTGGTTTCACCCCTGGTGGGACTGGGTGACATACTGGCATCTACGGGTATGGTGTTTGTGGTCTGTGCCTGCTGTTCGTTGGGCTGCACCCTGCTGGCATTGGGCAAACGGCGGGTGCACGTTTACTATGCTTTCATCGGGGGACATGCGATGCACCGGCGTTAAAACGCCTTTTTTATCTACAAAAACTGCCCAAAAATAGGGCGCAAAGGAGGGAAAGTTTACTATTTTCCTCCTATTGCGCACTAAAATCCTCTTTGATTACCCCTTATCACCTTAACTTTGCGAGTAGTACGATGTTAATAAGTGTTTGACATGCTTTTGTTGCATGTTCGTAACACAATTACCGTACCTTTGTATAACCGTAGTCCGTATGCAGCGGACATTATTTAATTACATTATTAATTTAATACCTAACTTCTATGCTAAATGTAGTATTTAAAGAGAAAAAACCGGCACGGAGCATGTTTCTGATGCTGTTCCTGCTGGGCACTACCTTGGCTTTTGCTCAAAACCGGGTGACCGGTACAGTGACAGACACTTCCGGGGCACCTCTGATCGGTGTCAGTATCGTGGAAAAAGGTGCCGACAGCAACGGCACTATTACTAACATCGATGGCAAGTATGCGCTCAACGTAGAGCGCGGAAAAACGCTTGTGTTCACATTCATAGGCTTCCAACCGCATGAAGTCGTGGTGGACGGCAGTGTGGTGAATGTCACCATGACGGAAGACAACCAATTGCTGGACGAAGTGGTGGTCATCGGTTATGGAACCATGTTACGCAAGGATGTGACCAGTTCCATTACCACCGTGAACTCCAAGGATTTCAATACGGGGGCTTATACAGAACCCGGACAGATGCTTCAAGGTAAAGTGCCCGGTCTGGTAATCGTGCAAAACTCCGATCCTAACGGTGGCGTAAACTCTATTACCCTGCGCGGTGCCTCCACGCTGAACAATTCGACTTCTCCCCTTTATGTAGTAGACGGTATCCCCGGTGTGAATATCAACCTGATTTCACCGTCTGATATCGAATCCATTGATGTGTTGCGTGATGCCAGTGCCACAGCCATTTATGGCTCAAAGGCTGCCAACGGTGTTATTATGATAACAACCAAACGCGGGCAAGGAGGTCCCGCCCGCGTAACTTATTCAGGTTATGTGGCATGGGACAAAATTCACAACGACTATGACATGATGACTGCGGACGAACTGCGTGCTTATGCCGCTGCCAACAACCTGACCATTCCCAACGACAAGGGTGCCAATACCAATTGGCAAGACGAAGTGCAGCGGACAGGCTTTACGCACAACCATAACCTTTCAATCAGTGGTGGCAACAAGAGTACGACTTACAATGCCAGTGTCAACTATATCGCCCAAGACGGTGTCATCAAGGGAGTGGGAAACAACCTTTTTACGGCACGTAGCTATGTTGAAACCAAAACCTTGAAAGACCGGCTCACCATTGCGGCGGGATTGAACGGAAACATCCGCAATGAATGGGGAGTGCCACGCAATGCAAACGGAGCTTCTGTATACAGTGCCATGTATTATTATTCCCCGTTGGTACCCACAAAGAATGAGGACGGCAGCTGGTATGAAGACCTGAGCATCAGCCAGAACATCAACCCGCTTTCCATGATTTATGAAGATGTCAGCCGTGCCACTTACAAACGTATCCAGGCTACGGGAAAGGTTAATCTGAAGATTATCGAGGGGCTGATGCTGAATGCCAACTTCTCTTATGAGAACCAGAACTACAGTTACAAGGATTACTATTCGCATGAATCTCAAACCAATTTCCGTAACGGCGAGACCAGCCGCAATACCACGGAGGACATCAAGAAACTGATGGAAATCTATGGTAATTATGACAAGACTTTCAATGAAGCCCACAAACTCGGCTTGCTGGTAGGTTACTCTTGGGAGGAACAAAACACGGGCGAAGGTTTCGGGGCTCGCGGATATAACTTCTACAACGATGATTTGTGGTGGAACAATATCGGCTTGGCCAATTCCTGGGATACAGACCCGGTATGGGCCAATACGCTTTCCACTGTCCGGATGATTTCGTTTTACGGACGTGTAAACTACTCTTACAAGAGCCGTTACATCCTGCAGGCCACTGTCCGTCGCGACGGTTCATCTACCTTCGGCAGCAATAACCGCTGGGCGACGTTCCCCTCCGTGTCGGTAGCATGGCGTTTGTCAGACGAAAGTTTCTTCAAAAACTTGAATATCTTCGACGATTTGAAGATTCATGCCGGGTGGGGACAAAGCGGCAATGCCTTGGGATTTGACATTTACACGTCGCGATTCTATTATCAGGGAGGTGACCGGTTTACCTACACAGACCCCGAAACCGGCACACAGGGAAGTTACAAAAGTCTGAATGCCGCACGCAACGTCAACTCCGACTTGAAATGGGAAACGACTTCGATGTTTAACATCGGCATAGACTTTGCTTTCTTTAATGGCAGGTTGAGCGGTACGATTGAATACTACGACAAGTCTACCAAAGACATGATTTGGGACTATGCCGTATCGACCAGTTATTATCCCGTAGGCAGCCTTACTGCCAATGTAGGAAAAATGAGCAATCGTGGCGTTGAATTCAGCGTCAGTGCAGTACCGGTCCAGAACCGTTATTTCAGATGGGACACCTCGCTCAACTTCTCCCACAACCGTAACAAAGTAGTAAGCATATCTAACCAGGAGTTTAACGCCGGTGTGCTGAACCGTTACAATCCTAATCTGCCGGGTGCATCTACCGCCACCATCCAGCGAATCATCGAAGGGGAACCTATCGGTACATTCTATATGTGGGAATGGGCTGGATATAATGATGATGGCGTATCTGTATTCTATGTACATGACCCGGAAACAGGCGAACGCACAGGTGAGGTCACTACCACTCCCAGTGATGATGACCGCACCATCGTAGGCAACGCACAGCCTAAACTGACGATGGGATGGAACAACACGCTGACTTACAAAAACTGGGATTTGACTGCATTCTTTACCGGTGTGTTCGGGCAGAAGATTTTCAACGAAACCAGTGCATACCTCAGCAATGTAACCAATGTCACCGAAGGTAGGAACGTATTGGCATCCGTTGCTACCGAACATAGGGCAACCGATACAAACTCGGCCATGCCTTCCGACCGTTATCTGGAAAACGGAAGTTACTTCCGCCTGTCAAGCCTGACCTTGGGTTATACTTTCCGGAACTTCAACGGATGGCTGCGCGACCTGCGTCTTTATGCCACCTGCAACAACGTGTTCACCATCACCGGATATTCAGGACGTGACCCGGAAATCAACCTGGGTGGTTTGGAACCCGGTTGCGATACCCGTTCAGACCACTATCCACGTACTCGCACATTCCTTCTTGGTGTAACTATTAACTTCTAACAAATCGAGCGAATCATGAAATCATCCATAAAACTTTTCTTATTGTCGGGCATCTTGGCCGGTACCACGGCATGTACCGATCTTGACACTGAAATCATCACTCAGTACACTACCTATCCTGATAACGAAATCGCGCTGAGTGCCAAACTCGAAGGGTGTTATTACTACCTGCGCAATGAAGCAGGCCTGGGGCGTAACTATTGGGAAGGTGTCATGCTGCAAGGCGACGAAATGATGGGGGTTTGCTTCAATGGCAGCTATTATGACAGTGGCCGCTTGTTGTTTCCCTCTATCCACGACCTCCGCAATGACACTCCGGGGGTAGGGCAAATGAGCGACCTGATGTCCGGTTGTTCCTACTGCAACACAGTAATCCTGGAATTGAGCGGTGATGATGAAGATAACGAGATTGTTGCCCCCGTGCGTGCCATCCGTGCTTTTTATCACTTCATGATGATGGATCTCTACGGAGATGTGCCTATATTGTCGCGCACTCCTGAAGACGGTGAAGCCATCGAACGTTCCCCGCGTGCAGACGTAGCCCGCTGGATTGAAGAGGAATTGTTGGAGGTCATTCCCCAACTTACGGAAGAGAATAGCGCAGACACTTATGGCCGTCCTAACAAATGGATGGCAGAGGCACTGCTTGCCAAACTTTATCTGAACTGGGGCGTTTATACCTGTGGTGACGTAAAGGAAGTGACCAACGATACGCCAAATGAGAAACTGAATGATTTGGTTGCTGTATGTGATGAGATTATCGAATCGGGCATCTTTGAGGTGGGTGAAGGTTATCGCCAGAAATTTTTCTCTACCAATGGGGTACACATCAAAGACTTCATCTATGCAATGGATTTCGACCCGGTCGCCATACCTACCAAGTATGTGGGTGGACACCAGTTGGATCGCTTCATGACCTTTAAGAAAGCTAATAGTTGCGATAATACAGGTCCGTGGGGATTTTTGCCTGCACAGTCATTGGCCGGATGTTATGTATTGGTTCCCGAATGCGTTGCCCGCTTCAATTTGGAAGGTGACGAGCGCAATGAAATAATCCTTGGCGGTCCTCAATATGTAGCAGACTATACTAACAATTATGCATTCACAGACACCCCTCTCATGTACGAAGGAGAGCAAGTGGTCTACACCCAAGATTTTGAATTTCAAGACCTCAACACCTTGGATGTTGGTCCTGATTCAGAACCGGCAAACATCATGAAAGGGTACCACTTGGGCAAATATCCCAGTATCCCTGAGGATTATACCGACCGTGACCGTTTCTGTGGCAACGACATCCCTATCTTCCGTTATGCTGATATCCTGTTGACCAAGGCCGAAGCCATTCTTCGGGGTGCAACAGCGACCAGGGGTGATACACCGGCTTCTCTGATCAACGAAGTCCGCGACTGTTCAGGTGCCCCCCATATAGCAGAAGGGGATGTAACGCTCCAGGAACTGCTCGACGAACGTGGACGCGAGTTTATCTGCGAAATGTGGAGACGCCAGGATTTGATCCGCTTCGGACAGTTTGAGAACGACTGGGGATGGAAAAATACCATTAATCCCGGTGCAAAGACCGAATTGTGGCGCCGCGTGATGCCTATCCCATTGGGAGTGATGGAAACCAACACCAACTGGTCTCAAAACGAAGGTTACTAACCCCGAAACGCTGAACAATCCGTTTATTTTTAGAGTTTAAAAAAGGAGAAGCCCTGTGTCAGTTCAACAGTATTGCCAGACTGTAGAATTACACAGGGCTTTGGTTTGATTTCACACAACACATCAGATGGAAACAATAAGACTGCTCTGCTTTGTTCTGTTGGTGGGCTGCGTGGCCGGCAATGCAACGGCACGACAGAGAGAACACGTGCCCGGAGAAAAGGAAAAGATTGAAGTCGTGGTGCACCGTGGAGCCAACCACCTGGCTCCGGAGAACACGGTGGCATCGGCCTTGGCAGCCCTTGAAGAAGGAGCCGGCTGGATAGAACTGGACGTGCGTGCCAGCAAGGACGGCGTGCTCTACAACCTGCACGACGAAACATTGGATCGCACCACAAACGGCAGCGGCCTTATCAGCGAATGGATGGCAAACGACATAGACACACTGGATGCAGGCAGCTGGTTCGCCCCGCAGTTCAAGGGGGAACGGGTTCCCACGATTGCCGGAATGCTGGATGTGCTGAAAGGAAAGGCAAAGGTGTTTTTCGACGTCAAGCGGGGAGTATGTGTCGAATCACTGGTTGCGCTGATACGCTCCAAAGGGTATGAACAGGACTGTTTCTGCTGGTTTTCCGACCCCGACATGCTGAAAACCTTCCTTCGGGAGGCACCGGAAGTGAAGGTCAAAGTCAATGCCTCGGACATCGCCCGGCTTCAGGAATGGCAAGCCGTCTGCACACCTTCCTTCGTGGAGATTGCGCCGGAAAAGGTGACACCGGAGTTCCGCCGATATTGCCGGGAGCACGGCATCCGGATCATGGCCGCCATACAGGACGGAACAGAAGAAAACTACCGCCGGGCCATCGCAGTGGAACCGGACCTGGTGAACCTGGACCGTCCCGAACTCTGGAGGCGCATCTGTCCGGAGGAAAACAGGTAGACAATTCCGCTTCCTTCCTTCAGAATCCGTTCATAGCGTGCTGAGAACTCATTTTTTTTGCCCTTCGTAACACGCTATAAACGGATTTTCTATTCTATCTTCCGTCTTCCGTACAGGCAAACCGTGCATTCGGTACAGGTGCGGAGCAAAAGCCGTACAGGTGTGGATTGCGCGTTTTGCCTGTACGGAACAACGGCCTGTCGGGTGCAGAAGCGGGTGGGCATACACTGTACTTCATAGCTTCATTGCCGCGATTCTGATACACGTGTATCTGTTTGTAGCACACAAATGACGCAAATGACACGGATTAACACAGTTCACAGTTACGGAGTATTTATACTTCACGCGGTATGAGTTTGTGAACTTCGTACCAAATACCCCGACATTCATTTTTGGAAGCGATACGTCTTATTGAAAAGACAAGGAAAGAGCAATTTGCTGTTTTCAATATTTTTCGTATCTTTGGGCGCACATATTAAAAGTAAAAAAACAATATGCGTGGGTGGAACTTATCGTCTATACGGGTCACGCCAAATACCTCAGAGTTTGATAAGCGAAACCTACGTTTCGTTTTGTCAGGCTTTGAGGTATTTTCACATTTTCCAAGCAGACACAGCGCAGCCTCCATTCAATCAGCGTAAATTCGTGTCATTTGCGTCATCTGTGTGCCATAAGACTGTAACAACTTAGTGTCTGTTTGCAGCACACAAATGACACAAATGGACACGGAATTCTAAGACCCGCACAAGTTTTTGCACAAGCAGATTCTGTTAAATAAATTAA
>CAYPUJ010000043.1:0-6639 GCA_964413805.1 uncultured Bacteroides sp.
TCGGAAGGAGGAAAACGGGAACGGAAGGACGAAAGAGATACACCTTATTATATAAATATATCACGGGAAATGGTCGGGAAAACGGCTTCCGTCCCCCCGTGATTCAACGGCGGAACTGCCTGAACTGCCTCCACAACATGTACATGGCGGTCAGGCTCGCCAAGAAATCGGCCAAAGGCATACTGTACCACACGCCGTATTCGCCAAAGAAACGGGGCAATATCAGCAGGCAAGGCAACAGAATGATGAGCTGCCGCGTGAGCGAAAGAAAAATCGCCTTGTTGGCCATGCCTATGCTTTGAAAGAAATTGGACGTAACCATCTGGAATCCCACCAAAGGAAAGCAGAGCACCACAATGCGCAGGCCATGCGCCGAAATCTCAATCAGTTCTTCGTCCGAAGTAAAAATGCCCGCCATCAGCCGTGGGCACAACATTCCCATCAGGAAACCGGCCACCGTGACGCAAGTGGCGCAAAAGATGGTGAAACGCAACACTTTCGTCACACGGTTATACTGCCGCGCCCCGAAATTGTAGCCGGCAATGGGCTGCATCCCCTGGTTGAAACCCATCACCACCATGACGATGATGAACACCAGCCTGTTGACAATGCCGTAGGCACCGATGGCCAAATCACCCCCGTAGCGTTTCAGTCCCTGGTTGATGATAATCACAATGAAACAGGCGGCCAGGTTCATCAGAAAAGGCGAAAGGCCGATGGCCAGTGAGGCAGAGACGATTTTCCACTTCAACCGGAAGATGCCTTTGCTGAAGTGCAGCAACTCTTCGGGACGGCTGAACAGCCTGATCTGCCACAGCAAGGCGACCAGCTGTGCCAACATGGTGGCCGTGGCTGCGCCACGTATGCCCCAGCCGAAAACGAAAATGAAGATCGGAGCCAGCAGGATGTTGATGAGCACAGTGGCAATGGTGGCATACATGGCCTGCCTGGGATGCCCCGATGCCCGCAGCACGGAGTTCAACCCCAGATAGAGATGGGTGACCACATTGCCTGCCAGGATAATTTCCATGAAGTCGTGGGCATAACCCACCGTTTCATCGCTGCCCCCGAAGAAATAGAGAATGGGGTCGAGAAAAGGATAAACGGCAAAGGTGAATGCCAGTCCCAGCAGAACATTGAGCACAAACACGTTTCCCAGCACCCGTTGGGCTGTGGCATAGTCTCTCTGTCCCAGTTTGACTGAAATCAGCGTGGCGGCCCCCACCCCCACCAGCGAGCCGAAAGCCGCCGCCAGGTTCATCAGCGGAAAAGTCAATGCCAAGGCGGACAAAGCCATCGTGCCCACGCCGTGTCCGATGAAAATGCTGTCCACCATGTTGTAGAGTGAAGATGCCGTCATGGCGATAATGGCCGGAAGAGCATACTGCATCAGCAACTTGCCGATGTTCTCCGTGCCCAGTGCAGTTGGAATTCTTTGTTCTGTCATACGAATCAGTTAATATTATCAAGTTGGTTGTCGCTGCAAAGATACGACATAAGCGCGACGGATGGAGCACAAAATAGCCGGAAAAAAGCAACAGAATGTCGGCCTATCCCCCCTTTTGCTGACAGAGCCTTTTGACAAAAAATGCCGGACAGGCGACCGCCGACATCATAACCGGCAAGAAAAACGGGAAAGACTGTCACTTATCGGATGAAAATTGGTCATTATCTACTATAGACAACGGCAATTCTCCGCTTCCGCACGGCAATGTCCGCGCCCCGTACCCGTATGCAGCGCGCGGGATGCCTGTACGGAACAAACGGGATGCCTGCATGGAACGCGCTCCGTACAGGCAACCGGCATTCCGGGTGCCCGTCCGAAGCCTTTTTCACGCTTGTTTTTCGTCTGTTTTTTCTGTAAGGATTTCGCTATTCCATTCATGCAAAGAAAGATAAGCATAAACCGTTTCGTTCTTTTCCACCCTCCGCACCGAAGGAGAGAAATATGCGATTCTCAGGCGGTTCGCAGAGCAAAGTGTCAAAATGACAAATAAGGAACGAAACGTTTGCAACGGTCGGGAAATGCTTTATTTGCCCTAAAACAAGGGAATCTAAAAAATGTTTCGTAATTTTGTCCCCAAATTGAGTGAAAGAAAAACGAGATGAACGTATTAGAACTAAGTGAACAGGAAATCATCCGGCGCAACAGCCTGAATGAACTCCGTGCGATGGGGATAGACCCCTATCCCGCAGCAGAGTATGTAACCAATGCTTTCTCCACCGACATCAAAGCCGCATTCAAGGACGGCGAAGCCCCCAGGCAAGTGTCTGTGGCAGGCCGCATGATGAGCCGCCGCGTGATGGGCAAAGCCTCTTTCATCGAGTTGCAAGACTCTAAAGGCCGCATCCAGGTGTACATCACCCGCGACGACATCTGCCCGGACGAAAACAAGGAACTGTACAACACTGTGTTCAAACGCCTGCTCGACTTAGGAGACTTCATCGGCATCGAAGGATTCGTGTTCCGCACGCAGATGGGCGAAATCAGCATCCATGCCCGGAAGCTGACCCTGCTCTCCAAGAGCCTCCGCCCGCTGCCCATCGTGAAGTACAAGGATGGCGTGGCCTACGACAAGTTTGAGGATCCGGAACTGCGCTACCGCCAACGCTACGTTGACCTGGTAGTGAACGACGGGGTGAAGGAAACCTTCCTGAAGCGTGCCAAGGTGGTGAGCACCCTGCGTGCCGCCCTGGACGAGGCCGGCTACACCGAAGTGGAGACCCCTATCCTGCAATCCATCCCCGGCGGAGCCAGCGCACGCCCCTTCATCACTCACCACAACTCGCTGGACATCGACCTCTACCTGCGCATCGCCACCGAACTCTACCTGAAACGCCTCATCGTGGGCGGTTTCGAAGGCGTTTACGAAATCGGCAAGAACTTCCGCAACGAGGGCATGGATAAAAACCACAACCCCGAGTTCACATGCATGGAATTGTACGTCCAATACAAAGACTACAACTGGATGATGAGCTTCACCGAATGCCTGCTGGAGCGCATCTGCATCGCTGTCAACGGCTGCACCGAAACTCAGATTGACGGAAAGACCATCAGCTTCAAGGCTCCCTACCGCCGCCTCCCCATCCTCGAAGCCATCAAAGAAAAGACCGGCTACGACCTGGACGGAAAAACGGAAGACGAAATCCGCGTCATCTGCAAGGAACTGAACCTGGAGACAGACGAAACGATGGGCAAAGGCAAGCTGATTGACGCAATCTTCGGAGAATTCTGCGAAGGCACCTTCATACAACCCACATTCATCACCGACTATCCGGTGGAAATGTCGCCCCTGACCAAGATGCACCGCAGCAAACCGGGACTGACCGAACGCTTCGAACTGATGGTGAACGGCAAGGAACTGGCCAACGCCTACAGCGAGCTGAACGACCCCATCGACCAGGAAGAACGCTTCAAGGAGCAGCTGCGCCTGAGCGAGAAGGGCGACGACGAGGCCATGTTCATCGACCAGGATTTCCTCAAAGCACTGCAATACGGCATGCCGCCCACATCGGGCATCGGCATCGGCATTGACCGCCTGGTGATGCTGATGACCGGCAAGCCTTTCATACAAGAGGTGCTCTTCTTCCCGCAGATGCGCCCGGAGAAAGCGGCTCCCAAGGATGCCCCCGCCAAGTACATGGAGGTAGGCGTGCCCGAAGCCTGGGTGCCCGTCATCCAGAAAGCCGGCTACAACGTGGTGGCTGCCATGAAGGAAGTGAACCCGCAAAAGTTGCACATGGACATCTGCGGCATCAACAAGAAATACAGACTGGAACTGGCCAACCCGACCGTGGCCGATGTACAGGGATGGATTGACCGCATCATCTAAAAACATACAGCGTGACGAAGAATGAAGGCAGTGCCTCCATTCTTCGTTTTTCATTTCTTCACGAAACAATGAGACAACCCGGAAAGACAGCCATCATGGGCGGAGGAAGTTGGGCTACAGCTATCGCCAAAATGGTACTGGCTCAAGCAGAGTCGATAAACTGGTACATGCGGCGCGACGACCGCATTGCCGACTTCAAACGACTCGGCCACAACCCTGCCTACCTCACGGGCGTAAAGTTCGACATCAGGCGTATCAACTTCAGTTCCAACATCAACGAAGTGGTGAAGGATTCGGATACGCTCATCTTCGTCACCCCCTCTCCCTACCTGAAGTCGCACCTGAAGAAACTGAAGACCCGCATCAAGGACAAGCTCATCATCACCGCCATCAAAGGCATTGTGCCCGACGACAACCTGATTGTGTCTGAATACTTCACCAAGGAGTATGGCGTGCCTGCCGAGAACATTGCCGTGCTGGCAGGTCCCTGCCACGCCGAGGAAGTGGCACTGGAACGTCTCTCTTACCTCACCATCGCCTGCCCCGACACCGAAAAGGCGTGCACCATTGCCCGCAAGCTGGCCAGCCCGTTCATCAAGACCTCGGTGAGCAACGACGTGGCAGGCATCGAGTACAGTTCGGTGCTGAAGAACGTCTATGCCATCGCCGCCGGCATTTGCAGCGGGCTGAAATATGGCGACAACTTCCAGGCTGTGCTCATGTCGAACGCTGTGCTGGAGATGAACCGCTTCCTGCAAACCGTGCATCCGTTGGACCGCAACGTGAACGACTCGGTCTATCTGGGCGACCTGCTGGTGACGGGCTACTCCAACTTCAGCCGCAACCGCACCTTCGGTACCATGATAGGCAAAGGTTACTCGGTGAAGAGCGCGCAGATAGAGATGGAGATGATTGCCGAAGGCTACTACGGCACCAAGTGCATCAAGGAAATCAACCGGCACTACCACGTGAACATGCCCATCGTGGATGCCGTCTACAACATCCTCTACGAACGCATTTCGCCCGGCATTGAAATCAAGCTGCTGACAGACTCCTTCCGGTGACATACACCGGGAACCGGCCAACAACACATAAATACATCAACCCCTAAAACTTATATGTTATGATTAACTTAAACATTGAGAAGACTTTCGGATTCATTTCCAAAGAAAGCATCTACGCATACGAAGCCGCCGCCAAGACAGCTCAGGATGCGCTGGAAAACGGAACCGGCAAGGGCAACGACTTCCTGGGTTGGCTGCACCTCCCTTCGTCCATCACCCCCGAACATCTGGCCGACCTGAAAGCCACCGCACAGGTACTGCGCGACAACTGCGAAGTAGTAGTAGTGGCAGGCATCGGCGGAAGCTACCTGGGTGCACGGGCAGTCATCGAGGCGTTGTCCAACAGCTTTGCCTGGCTGCAAGACAAGAAAGACGGCCCCGCCATCCTCTATGCCGGACACAACATCGGCGAGGACTACCTGTACGAACTGACCGAATACCTGAAAGGCAAGAAATTCGGTGTCATCAACATCTCCAAGTCGGGCACGACCACCGAAACCGCCCTGGCCTTCCGCCTGCTGAAGAAACAATGCGAAACCCAACGCGGCAAGGAAATGGCGCAAAAGGTCATCGTGGCCATCACCGATGCCAAAAAGGGCGCTGCCCGTGTCACAGCCGACAAGGAGGGGTACAAGTCGTTCATCATCCCCGACAACGTGGGCGGACGCTTCTCCGTGCTGACTCCGGTGGGATTGCTGCCCATTGCAGTGGCCGGTTTTGACATCGAAAAGCTGGTGGCCGGAGCGGTGGCCGTGGAGAAAGCCTGCGGAAGTGACGTGCCTTTTGCCGAAAACCCCGCCGCCCTTTACGCCGCTACACGCAACGAACTGTATAAAAACGGCAAGAAGATTGAGATTCTGGTGAACTTCAACCCCAAACTCCACTACGTGAGCGAATGGTGGAAACAGCTCTACGGCGAATCGGAAGGCAAGGAAAACAAGGGCATCTTCCCCGCAGCCGTGGACTTCTCTACCGACCTGCACTCAATGGGCCAATGGATTCAGGAAGGTGAACGTACCATCTACGAAACCGTCATCTCCGTGGAACACACCAACTACAGCCTGCAAGTGCCAAGCGACGACGAGAACCTGGACGGCCTGAACTTCCTGGCAGGAAAGCGCGTAGACGAAGTGAACAAGATGGCCGAACTGGGCACCCAACTGGCACATGTGGACGGCGGTGTTCCCAACCTGCGCATTTCCATCCCTGCCCTTAACGAGGAAAGCATCGGCGGCCTGCTCTACTTCTTCGAAAAGGCTTGCGGCATCAGCGGATACCTGCTGGGCGTAAACCCCTTCAACCAGCCGGGAGTTGAAGCCTACAAGAAAAACATGTTTGCCCTGCTGAACAAGCCGGGCTACGAAGAGGAATCAAAAGCCATCCAACAACGGATTAACGGATAAGCAAGATTCCCATCGCACAAGAAAGCGGTCGGTACAGGCTGAAAAGGACTGTGCCAACCGCTTTTTCCTTTACAGACTATTTCCCAAACGAAAGACACACCGCTCTCAAACAGAAAAATTGCATTTCTTCACCGCCACAATAACCTGGATGCCAACAAAAGCGATAAATAGGTTACTAGGTAAGCTTCTTGTAACCTCTTGCTTGTCAATGAACATTTTGCTAATTTTGTTGCATCAATCTTTAATATCCATTTTGTATAACAAACAAAAAAGAAGCCTTATGAAGAATTTATTTTTCAAGCAGCAGAGTGCCCAAAGCTCGTGCGGAAGCGCATGTGG
>CAYPUJ010000043.1:6739-18387 GCA_964413805.1 uncultured Bacteroides sp.
AGAATTTATTTTTCAAGCAGCAGAGTGCCCAAAGCTCGTGCGGAAGCGCATGTGGAGCAGGTGAGAAACCCGAAGAGAAGCCTACAGCCTGCGGAAGCGCATGTGGGGCAGGTGACAAACCCGAAGAAAAACCTGCAGCCTGCGGAAGTGCATGCGGAGCAGGCGAGAAGCCGGAAGAAAAGCCTGCAGCCTGCGGAAGTGCATGCGGAGCCGGAGATAAATAATCCATTTCCGCACGTATCATCATCCTTACAGAAGCCGGACAGAATACATGGAGTATTTCGCTTTTCAATGGCACATCACCGAGGCATGTGACCAGCGTTGCAGACATTGCTATATCTATGCACTGGGAAGCCACGCCCGGTTTAAGGCGGCAACACAGGCGGACATGGAAACCGTCATTGCCAACATGAAGGAGTTCGGACGAAAAGCCAACCGCCAGCCTTACCTTTACCTGACAGGCGGTGACCCTATTCTGCACCCCGGCTTCTGGGAACTGACAGACAGGCTGAAAGAAGAACGGATACCGTTCGCCATACTCGGCAATCCGTTCCATCTGGACGATGATGTTTGCAGCAAGCTGGCCGCATCGGGTTGCCGCAAATACCAACTGTCACTGGACGGCTTGGAAACGACGCACGACCGCATCCGCCGTCCGGGTTCTTTCAAGGAGACTCTTGCCGCCATCCCCGTCCTGCAACGGGCGGGGATAACGGTGGCTATCATGGCAACGGTCTCCAAATGGAACTGCGGTGAAATTCCCCGCCTGATTGATGTCGTGGTGGAGCATAAGGCGGACGTGTTCGCATTTGCCCGTTATTGCCCCGACACTGCAAGCCGGGACACCTGCTGTACACCTGAAGAATATAAGCTGCTGTTGGAACAATGTTGGGAGCGGTTTGAACGTTACAGGAACGGGCCGACCTATTTCAACCTGAAAGACCATCTTTGGACACTGTTCAAATACGAGAAGGGGTTGTTCAACCCGGCCGACTATCCCGACAAAGATACTGTGTACGACGGCTGCAACTGCGGCAACTGCCACTTTACCATCCTGTCGGACGGTGCGGTCTATGCATGCCGCCGCATGGAGAGCAAGGTGGGCAACGCGCTGGAAGATGATTTGTACGACCTGTTTACAGGCGCGGAAATGGACATATACCGCATGTATGAGAATTTCGAGAAATGTGGCAGGTGCGAACTGTTGCGTTTTTGCCGGGGCTGCCCGGCCGTGGCATACGGTTATCACGGCAGCATGTACGCACCCGACCCGCAATGCTGGAAACAACTCCAATGAAAGACTAAAAGAAGAGAAAGGAACATTATCATGATTACCAATGCCGTAATAGAAAACATCATGAAACGCCACGCCATCCGCCGCTTCAGACCGGAACAAATCAGCGAGGAAGAACTCGACACCATCCTGAACGCAGGACTATATGCACCCAGTGCGGGCGGACGCCAGGGCGTGCTCTTCGTGGTTTCGCAAGACGCGGAAACGAACAGCAAGTTGGGACGCATCAAGAAAGCCCATTTCCACGGCAGGATGTCCACACCCGAAATCTACGTGTCCAAAGACCAGCCGAGCATCGCCGACGACGCTTCCATCAGCAACGCTTTCTACGACGCCCCCACAGTGGTCACCCTTTTTGCGCCCAAGAAATTCCTCTATGCCGAGAGTGATGCCTGCGTGGCGGCCGAGAACCTGTTGCTGGCAGCCACTTCCTTAGGCATCGGTTCCTGCTACATCGGAGCGGCATGGGAATCGTTTGATGACCCGTTCGGACATGAGACACTCTTGAAGTGGGGCGTGCGCACCGATTACTACGCCGTACTCCACGTGCTGCTCGGTTACCCGCAAGACGACATGGCCGCCATCAAGGCAAGACCCCGCAAAGAGGGACGTGTCATCCGGATTGGGAAACATACCGACTGAAACTCTTCCCCGCCCCCTTGCAGATTACCGTTCCTTTTGAGCTTTTTCCACAATCTGCCCGATGCGTTGCACCGTTTCCTCCACCACCCGACGCATCTCTTCCGTAAAGGGCAAATCGCGTTCCGCCTCCAGCTGTCGCAAGGTATTGACCACCCCGTTCGCCTTCAGGAGGACGAAGACAGGAATCATCTTGTGGGCAACAGCCGAAACCTTTGCAGCATCCTGTTCCGCTGCGGCAGACAACAACCGCGCCGTATTCTGACGTGTCTCTTCCACAAAACTTCGCAAAATGGAACGTCCGGCTTCGAGGTCGTCTCCAGAGAAAGCGGTCAGTGCCGAGAAGTCCGGCTCGACCGGTTCCGTTGGCTGCATTGATTCCATTGAATGGATTGGTTCCGCTGACTGGAGCGATGTGACAGGACTAAGCACCGGCATCCCGCCGCGCTGCAACTCCTGCAACAGTTCAGCCACCGTAAAAGGCTTGTGCAGGCATCCGGCAAAGCCATGACGGAGAAATTCCTCCCGCTGCATATCGCTGCGGGCTGTGACGGCAATCATGGGAATGGTACGCGCCTGCCTGATGTTGGAAGAACGCAACAACTGCAGCAGGTCGAAGCCGTTGATGGAAGGCATTTGCACATCGGTAAGCAGCAAGTCAAAACTATCGTTACGCAAGGCATCGAGCAGTTCGTCCACTTGGAGGCAATTGACCGAAACGATGCCGCTTTGCTGCAACATGGCCGCAGTGAGCGCAAGCTGGATGCGGTCGTCATCAATCATGACCACCTTCCGGACAGGAAGCGTATCCGCAGGAGGCGGAACGGCAGGAGATGTGCAGGCAGGTGCAGTGTCCGATGCTTCACAGGGCAGAAGCGGCAGATACACAGTGAAGGTACTCCCCTGCCCCGGTGTACTCTCAACCTCGATACGGCCTTCCAGCAACTGCACCAGCATACGCACGATGGAAAGTCCCAGCCCGAATCCCTCCTTCCCCTGGGCATTGGGCAGGCGGGTGAACTCCTGGAAGATGCGCTCGCGGTCGGCCGGGAGCATCCCCTTCCCGGTGTCGGACACGGCAACGACCAGTTCGTGGCCGGCATAGCGGGCAGTAAGCGTGATGCTGCCCCGGTCGGTAAACTTGACGGCGTTGGAGAGCAGGTTGCTGATGATTTGCCGCAGGCGCAGGGGGTCGGACGAATAGGTGGACTCCAAGTCGGAAGACACGTGGCAGGAAAGCGTCAGTCCTTTGGCATCCGTGAGAGGGGTGAAACTGACACGGATGTCCTCCAACAGCCGCGCCGGATGGAAAGCCACGGGGTGGACTTCCGCCTTGTGGAGGTCGAGGCGGTGGAAGTCGAGCAAGTCAACGACCAGCTTCAGCAAGTGTTCGGAAGAAGTCTTCATGTTGTCCAGATAGAAACGCTGGCGGTCGTCCACGGTGAGGCGGGACAAGAGGTCGGCATAGCCGATGATGGAGCCGAGCGGCGCCTTGAAGTCGTGCGTGATGGCCAGCATCAACTTTTCACGGACGGCCAGCAGGTCTTCGGCACGCCGGCGGGCTTCCTCCAGTTCCCGGCGGTAGCGGTTGCTGCGGGTCACGTCGCGCCCTATCATCACCAGAAAGACAGCGGCCAGCAGCACCGCCCCGACGGCAATGCCGCCTATGGTGCGGGCGGAACGCCGGCGCACCTGCCTCCGGTATTCGGCTTCCGCATGTGCCCGTTCCAAAGTCGCCTGCTCGTAGGTTTTCAGCAGGCTGTCAATGCGGGCAGTGAGCAAGTGGTCCATCCGCTGCAACGTCCGGTTTTGCCGCCGCACGATGGTCTGTTGGGCACGTTTCTGTTCGGCCACGGCCCTGAGCTTCTCTTGCAGAGAGTCGGCGGGATTGTAGGATGCCAGAATGGTGTCGGTAGTGTACTCCAAGGAAGTCTTGACCTCGATGACCGAATCTTTCTTCGGCGGCACAAACGCTTCCTTCAGGCGGCGGAAAAAGCCTTTCTTACCGGGGACGGCCACCACCGTGTCGCGGTGTTGGATGATGCGCTGCTGCACTTGCTGCCGGGTGATGGCGGTGTCCTGCCAGGCAATGATTTGCTCGATGTCACCGGTGGTAATGGTGCTGGCCTCGTTGGCTTTGCCCAATGCCCGGAGCATGTTGATGGTGTTGCTGTCCTTCTCGTGGATGAGTGCAATCAGGCTGTCCGTCCACTGCACGTCACCTTCCTCGAAACGGGCCAGCCGCTTCACTTCACTGTAGATGAAGGAAAGCGAACACAGCAGCACTGCCAACAACAAGGCAAAGCCGACAACAATCTTTATTTTGGAGACACTGTTCATGGCAGTTGCATCTGGCTAAGGCTTCACCCTGCTCCGGAAGCGCAACCACAACATGACACCCGCACTGGTCAGCCCGAAAGGAAACGCCATCCACACACCCGTGATGCCCCAGCCCAGCACAAACCCGCAACAGTAGCCCACGGGCAGGGAGATGAGAAAGTAGGCAATGAAAGCGATGAACATCATCGGCTTGACATCGGAGATGCCGCGCAAGGCATTGGCAAAGTTGATTTGCAGCCCGTCGCCAAACTGGTAGACAAGGAAAGGGAAAAACAGCGAGGCGACCATGACCGAAACTTCCGTGCTGTCGGTAAACCAGTTGCCCACCTCTCCCCGCAGGGCAAACACAATGCTGAGAAGCACGACCTCCATGCACAGTATGAGGTGGAAACCGGCATAGGCCGACCGGCGCACGTTCAGGATGTCGTCCTGCCCCTTAAAATTGCTGACACGCACGGCCACGGCCGCTCCCATGCCGTAGAACATCATGAAGGTGAACTGCGAAATGGTAATCATAATCTGGTGGGAAGCCAGCGCTATGGTGCCCAGCCACCCCACCATGATGGTGCTGAGACTGAACGAAGCCGTCTCCATGCCCATCTGCAAGCCTACCGGCCAACCCAATGCGTTGAGGCGGCGGAAAAGGGAGTGCGACCACGGCCTCCGCAGGAAGCCCACCCGGTAGCGGCGGAAACGCCGTCCCGACAACACAATCCAGGCGAATACCACCACCATCACGATGCGCGAGAAAAGGGTGCTGATCCCTGCGCCCAACAGTCCCAGTTCCGGAAAGCCCAACTTGCCGTTGATGAGGATGTAGTTGCCCGCAATGTTCAGTGCATTGCCCCCCAATAGAATCCACATGGCCGTCTTGGTATCGGTGATGCCGTCGGTGAACTGCTTGAAACCGTTGAACAGCATGACAAACACCAGAGATGCCAGCAGAACCAGGTAGTAGGGCCTTATCAGCGGCAACAGTTCTTCCGGCTGCCCCAACCGCCCGACATTGAGGTAGACAACGGCCATGACGGCTGTCAGCAGCAGGGCGACCAGTGTGTTGGCCACCAGACTGCACCGCAGGGCCTGTCCGGCCTCGACGTACCGGCGGTTGCCATAGAAGCCGCCCACAAGGGGTGTCAGCCCATAGCTGAACCCGGTACTGAAGATGATGCAAAGTGTAAACAGATTGTTGACAAACGAGGCGGCTCCCAGTTCGGGGGTGCTGTGATGCCCAATCATCAGCGTATCGGCAAAGCCCAGCACAATGACTCCCAGTTGCCCGACGACTATGGGGACTCCCAGCCGGAGCAAAGCCATGTAGTGTTGTTTGTAGACAGCTATGACGTTCATACGGACATCGGAAAAGGGAGGAATGCACGTTGTTTCTTAAAGCGTCTGGAATCTTTGCCACAGACTGTCCTGGGGCACAGGGGCTTCCACCTCAATCTGCTTTTTCGAGACCGGATGGACAAAGCTCACCGACCGGGCGTGCAGACTGATGCTTCCGTCGGGGTTGGAGCGCGGTGCGCCATATTTCAAGTCTCCCTTGATGGGGCAGCCGATTTTGGCAAGCTGGCAACGTATCTGGTGGTGCCGTCCGGTCTCCAGACGCACTTCCAACAGAAAATAGTTTTGCGACCGCCCTATCAGCCGATAGTGCAGGACGGCTTTCTTGCTGCCCGGCTTCTCCCGGTCGTAGGCGTAGCTCTTGTTTTGCCGCTCGTTGCGGAGCAGGTAATGGGTCAGCGTCCCTTCCGGCAGGTCGGGTGCTTTCCTCACGATGGCCCAATAGGTCTTTTGCACCTCACCGTTTCTGAACATCTCGTTCAGGCGGGAGAGAGCCTTGCCGGTCTTGGCAAAAACAACAAGACCGCTCACGGGGCGGTCCAGGCGGTGGGTGACACCGAGGAATACATTGCCGGGCTTCTGGTACTTCTCCTTGAGATACTGTTTCACCGTCTCTGCAAGAGGTGTATCGCCCGTCTTGTCTCCCTGAACTATCTCGGAAGCGGTCTTGTTTACAATGATGATGTGGTTGTCTTCGTAGGCAACAGTCATGGTTCCATGAATGATTAAACCGAAGAATCCATTTACATATTCATGCCACCATCCACCTGGATCACCTGTCCGGACACGTAAGACGACAGGTCCGATGCCAGGAAAGTAGCCACGTTGGCCACGTCTTCGGGCGTGCCGCCACGGCGCAAAGGAATCTTCTTGCTCCATTCGGCCTTCACTTCGTCGGACAGGGCATCGGTCATGGCCGTCATGATGAAGCCCGGCGCAATGGCGTTGGCACGGATGCCGCGCGAACCCATCTCCTGCGCAACGGACTTGGCCAATGCAATCATGCCCGCCTTGGACGCTGCGTAGTTGGACTGCCCGGCATTGCCATGCACGCCCACCACGGAAGCCATGTTGATGATGCTGCCGGCCTTCTGCCGCATCATGACGGGGACGCAGGCATGGATGAAGTTGAAGGCAGACTTGAGGTTGACGTTGATAACCATGTCCCATTGCTGTTCGCTCATGCGCATCATCAGCCCGTCACGGGTGATGCCGGCATTGTTGACCAGAATGTCGATGCGGCCGAAGTCGGCACGGATGGCCTCCACCACTTTGGCCGTATCCTCAAAACTGGCGGCATTCGATGCATAGCCCTTGACCTTCACGCCAAGTGCTTCTATCTCTTTCACCGTAGCCTCGGCGTTCTCGTCAATGACCAAGTCTGTGAATGCGATGTCTGCTCCTTCCTGGGCAAACTTCAGGGCGATGGCCTTGCCGATGCCACGGGCGGCGCCGGTGATCAAGGCTGTTTTTCCGTTTAATAATCCCATAATTATTTGTCGTTTATAATAAATGAATGTATAGAGTTCGTTCTTTCGCTTTGCGCAGGCACCGTCATTCCGTTCTCTTGCCCAATGCCCCCAGCACCAGGCGCTTCACATAGCGGTCGCGTGTCTCGTCGTCCAGGTTGGCTCCCACGTGCCCCCGGATGTAGGGTGTCTCGATGCCTTTCACGGAGCAATGGATAATCTGCGACACCATATCCAAATCGTCTATCCGGAACACGCCTTTTTCCGCGCCTTCCCGCAGCACCTCTTTGAACAGGAGGATTTCTGTGGCATCAAACCGCTTGCGCACCTTCTCCACCCGCCAGATGTCGCGAAAAAAATCGGCACGGAGAGTCCCGTTGCGATAGACGACTTCTTTCACGGCATCCAGGTGCGTGTAAATCATTTCTATCAGTTTCTCATCCGGCGAAATCTCCTTCTCCGCCACCCTCCTCATCAGGTCCGACAATATATCCAATTCTGTTTCGACGACTGCCAGGTAGACTTCCTCCTTGTTCTTAAAGTAAGTGTAGAGTGTCCTTCTGCCTTTTTGGGAAGCAAGGGCGATGTCGTTCATCGTGGTGTTCTCCACACCTTTCCTTGCAAACAACTGCCGGGCTACATCCACCAGTTTGGCTTTGGTCTTGGATACGGTCATAAATCAATTGCGCATTGCTTGTTTTTATCTGAGCAAAAGTAAGACAAATCTTTTTATCCCACAAACAAATGGACTTTTTAATTGATTTTATCCACCGGAAAGGATGCAAAAGCCTTCGCAGGAAATGCCCTTCTTTTCGGGAAAAACCACCGGGAGGAGAGAAAACAGAGTAAAACAAAGTTAAAAATGAAGCAAAAAACGGGGAAACCAGGAATTTCTCTTGCCTGTCGTTTGTTTTTTCAAATAAAAGGCATACCTTTGCACTCGCAAACAAGAACATCGCGGAGTGGAGCAGTTGGTAGCTCGTTGGGCTCATAACCCAAAGGTCGTTCGTTCGAGTCGAGCCTCCGCCACAAAAGAAGATTGAGGTAAATTGCCCGTCAGAAGCAGTTTACCTCAATTCCTTTTATGCGGCAAGACGAACCCCAGCCCATCGGGAAAGGAATGCCGGAACCGGGTGCGGGAAAGGCGTTTACGGGATGCGGCACGGAGCACGCTGGACACAGGCACGGAACACGCTCGGTACAGGTACGGAACACGTTCGGTACAGGCATCCCGGAAACGGGTTAAAGCACGGCTCTCCGACCTTGTCTTTGCCGGCATCTACCCCATTCAGAATGAAGCGATTATTCACTTCCTCCACCCAATGCCAGATAGAGTTCAATCGTGCCCTGTATGCCGTCGAAGCGGTTGCCGATGTCGGCCAGCTGCGCGGCAAGCAAGTCCTGTCGGGCAGTCAACACCTGTAGATAATTGGCGGAAGTGTTGAGCATCAGCAGTTGTGTGCTTTTCACCGCACGTTGCAGGGCCGAGATGCGCAAGCGGTAGAGTTCCCCTTTCGCTTCACTGCTCTGGATGGCTGCAAGGGCAGTATTCACTTCCGCCCCGGCATCGAGCAAGGCCTGTCGGAAAGCCAGCCCGGCTTCCTCCTGCCGTGCCTTCGAGGCGGCAAGCTGCGCCCTCAGCTGCCCGTTCCGGAAGAGGGGCTGCGTCAGCGAGGCCAATGCCTGCCAGATCCAGTTGCCGGGATTGACCTGCCCGTCATTGTTGCTCCAGCCCAACCGGCCGGAAAGCGTCAGCGCAGGATAGAACGCCGCCCGCGCCTCGCCCGTGGCATAGAAGGCAGCCGCAAGGGCCAGTTCCGCCTGCCGCACGTCGGGGCGACGGGAGAGAAGCCGTGCCGGGATGCCCGTGGAAACGGTGCCCGGTGCCTCCCATCCGTCAAGCATCCCCCTCCGTATGCTGCCGGGCATCCGCCCCAGCAAAGCGGAGAAGCTGTTTTCCACCTCACGGATTTGCCGCTTCAGTTCCACCACTTGCGTGCATACTTCGTAATAGTTCGCTTCCGACTGCGACACGGCGGCATCCGTCTCCTCGCCCACGGCCATCAGCGCCCTGGTCATCTCCACGCCACGCTTCCAGCTTCCGGCAGTCTCCTCGCTGACCCTCAGTTGCGCATCGAGCATGGCGAGCGTATAATAATGGTTGGCGATGCTCGAAACGAGATGGGCCTGCACGGCTTGCCGGTAGGCGAGGCTCTGCTCCAACTGCATCCGCGTCCGTTTCTTCGCATTGCGCAGGCTGCCGAACACATCCACCTGCCACGTCGCCATGACCGGAAGCGTATAGGCCCGCGTCGTGCCGCTCCATGCGAATCCGCCCAGCGAACCTTGCGGCGAAAAGTCCAGGGAGGGCAGGAAAGCAAGGCGGGCGGCCTTCAGGGAGGCTTCCGCTTCGGCGATTTGCAGTTCTGCCACACGCAAATCGGTATTGTTTGCCAGCCCCTCCTCTATCAGTGCTTGCAGGACAGGGTCGGTGAAGAAGTCCCGCCACGACAAGTCGCCCAGCGAAACGCTGTCGGTCGCTTCCGTGCCATACAGGCCGTCGATCCCGATGCCGGCAGGACGCTCGTAGTCCCGATAGATGCCGCAACCGCCCAGGAGGACGGCCAGCAGGGTGAAAGCGATGATCTGTTTCATATCTTTCAAGGCAGGATGCAGCTTCTCCTGCAAATACTCGAACACGACAAACATCGTCGGAACGATGAACAACAGGGCCAACGTCCCCACCAACATTCCGCCCACCACGCCCGTGCCCAGCGTGTTGTTGCCGTTTGCACCGGCTCCCGAAGCGAACACCAGCGGCAGCATACCGAATATCATGGCCAGCACGGTCATCAGGATGGGGCGAAAACGGGCGACGGCAGCCGAATAGGCGGCCTCCACGATGCCCATGCCCTTGCGGCGACGTTCACTTGCATACTCCGTAATCAGGATGGCCGTCTTTGCCAGCAACCCGATGAGCATGATGACACCGGTCTGCAGGTAGATGTTGTTCTCAAGCCCGCACAGCCGTGCGAACAGGAAGCTGCCCGCCAATCCGCAAGGCACAGACAGGATGACGGCAAAGGGCACGAGGAAACTTTCGTACAGGCATACCAGTATCAGATAGATGAACACCACACAGAACAGATAGACAAGGAAGGTCTTGTCGGTGCCTCCGGCTTCTTCACGTGCCATGCCGCCATACTCATACCCGTATCCCGCAGGCAGCGTCTGCGAGGCCACCTCGGCGATGGCCTGCTGCACCTGTCCCGAAGAGTAGCCGTCTGCCACGTTCACGCTGGCAAGGATGCTGCTGAACAGGTTGAAGCGGTTGATGATTTCCGCCCCCTGCACCCGTTCCAGCGAGACGAACTGACTGAGCGGGGCCATCCCACCGTTCACGCGGACAAACATATTGTCGAGCGCACGTTCATCGAGCCGGTATTCGGGAGCCGCCTGCACCATGACACGGTACATCTTGGAGAAACGGTTGAAATCGGACGCATAAGTCCCGCCGCAGTAGCTGCCCAACGTATTCAGCACGTCCGCAGGCGAAATGCCCGCCCGTTTGCACCTGGCGGCATCCACGTCCACCCGGTACTGCGGGAAGTTCATGTTGAATGCCGTATAGGCCATTGCCACTTCCGGACGCCTGTTCAGTCCGGCAAGGAAGCGGTTGGTGACATCAAACAGGTCTTTCAGTTCTCCCCCGACCAGGTCCTGCACATTCAGTTCGATGGTGTTCCCCGTGCCATAGCCGGGTATCATTGCCTGCTGAAAGCAAAACACCTGTGCGTCCCTGATGCCGGCAAATGCCTTGTTGAGGCGTGTGACCACTGCGGCGGCGGAGTGCTCCTTGCCCTTCCGGTGGTCCCAATGATACAGGCGCACAAATGCAGAGCCGTAAGACACACCCTGCCCGGCCAGGATGCCGTTGCCGATGACGCGCCCGAAGTATTCCACCTCCGGCGTGGCGGTGAGGATGGAGTCCACCTGTTGCGCCACCTTGCGGGTCTGTGCCAGCGTGTTGCCGGGCGAGGCGGTGATGTTCAGGTAGAGCATACCCATGTCTTCCTGCGGCACAAATCCCGTCTTGGTGGTGCGTGCGAGCACGGCGAAAGCCGCAATGCCCAGCCCCAAAGCCGCCCAGGCCAAAGTGCGGCGGCGGAAGAAGAACAGGATGCCGCGCCTGTACTTGCCCAGCAGGACGCTGAACGATGCCTCATAGGCCCTGCGCACACGGGTATTCAGGCCGTTTGCACTCCGCATCCCGTCCGCAGGGCGGAGCCACAAGGCACACAATGCCGGACAGAGGGTCAGCGAGTTCAGGCACGACAGACCCACCGCTGCAGCCATCGTCACGCCGAACTGCGTGTAGAACGTGCCCGAAGTGCCTCCCATGAAGGTGACCGGCACAAATACCGCCATGAACACCAACGAGCAGGTGACGATGGCCATCGTCACATCGCCCATCGCATCGCGGGTGGCGAGATAGGGCGAGCGGTAACCGGCATCGAACCGGGCGTGTACTGCCTCGACCACGACAATGGCATCATCGA
>CAYPUJ010000044.1:0-18260 GCA_964413805.1 uncultured Bacteroides sp.
GCCTTGATGAACCCGTCTATCTCGCCGTCCATCACGCCGTTCACATCGCTGGTCTGGTAGTTGGTGCGGTGGTCTTTCACGCGGCGGTCGTCGAAAACGTAACTGCGGATTTGCGAACCCCATTCAATCTTCTTTTTCCCGGCCTCTACCTTGGCCTGCTCGGCCATGCGGTGCTTCATCTCCTTGTCATACAGCATGGAGCGGAGCAAGCGAAGGGCATTCTCACGGTTCTTGGGCTGGTCGCGCGTCTCGGTGTTTTCAATCAGGATTTCCTCTTCCTCGCCCGTATAAGGGTCTTTATACTGGTAACGCAGGCGCACGCCCGACTCCACCTTGTTGACGTTCTGTCCGCCTGCCCCCCCGCTCCGGAAGGTATCCCACGAAATGCGGGCCGGCTCGATGTTCACCTCGATGGTGTCGTCCACCAGCGGGGTGACGAAGACGGAGGCAAAGGAAGTCATCCGCTTGCCTTGTGCATTGTAGGGCGACACGCGCACCAGACGGTGCACCCCGTTCTCCCCTTTCAGGTAACCATAGGCGTAAGGACCTGTAATCTCGATGGTGCAGGTCTTGATGCCCGCCTCGTCTCCTTCCTGCAGGTTGGCGATGACGGCTTTGTAGCCATGCGTTTCGGCGTAGCGCAAGTACATACGCATCAGCATATTGGCCCAGTCCTGGCTTTCGGTGCCGCCTGCGCCCGAATTGATTTTCAGCACGCAATCCATCTGGTCGGCCTCTTCGCGCAGCATATTTTTCAGTTCCAATGCTTCCACGGCTGCCGCCGCCTTGGCGTAGGCTTCGTCCACTTCGGCCTCGGTCACCAGTTCGTCTTTGTGGAAGTCATAAGCCAGCTGGAGTTCGTCGGCCAGGGTCTTCACTTCATTGTAGCCGTTAATCCATTGCTGTAAATTCTTTACTTTCTTCATTTGGGCTTCGGCAGCCTTCTGGTCGTCCCAGAAGCCGGGTGCCTGTGTGCGCAGTTGTTCTTCTTCCACCTGTATTTTCTTCCCTTCGATGTCAAGGTAACGGTGCAACGCCCCGGTGCGTTCCTTTATATCCTTCAGCTGTTCAATGGTAATCATATATCGGAGATAAAAATAAAAACAGTCAATTCGGGGGCAAAGTTATGAAAATCATCACAGGGAAGCAGCATTTTGCAGGCGAAAATATGTGCCCGGGGGTCAACGTATGAAAAAAACGCATACATTTGTATCGTCAAACCAATCAAATTACAGCTTTTATGAACACACTATGGAAACGAATCTGTCTGCCCGCCGTGCTGCTGGCAGGCTTGGCTTTGAGCGGTTGCGGCTCGAAGTATTCGTATGAGACCGTGGAGGGCGACCCTCTGCAAGCCCGCATCTACACGCTGGACAACGGACTGAAAGTCTACATGAGCGTCAACAAGGACGAACCGCGCATCCAGACCTACATTGCCGTGCGTGTGGGCGGCAAGAACGACCCGGCCGAAACCACCGGCCTGGCACACTACTTCGAACACCTGATGTTCAAAGGGACTACCCACTTCGGCACGCAGAACTACGAAGCCGAAAAGCCCCTGCTGGACCAGATAGAACAACAGTTTGAAGTCTACCGGAAGACTACCGACGAGGCAGAACGCAAGGCCATCTATCACGTCATCGACAGCCTGTCCTACGAGGCATCCCAGTATGCCATCCCCAACGAATACGACAAGCTGATGGCCGCCATCGGCGCCAACGGCACCAACGCCTACACCGGCTACGACGTGACCTGCTACACCGAAGACATCCCCAGCAACCAGGTTGAAAACTGGGTGCGAATACAGGCCGAACGCTTCCGGGACTGCGTGATTCGCGGCTTCCACACCGAACTGGAGACGGTGTACGAGGAGAAGAACATGTCGCTGACACACGATATACAGAAAGTGATTGAAAACATGTTTACCGCCCTCTTCCCCGGCCATCCCTACGGCATGCAGACCGTGATAGGCACGCAGGAACACCTGAAGAACCCCTCCATCACCAACATCAAGAACTACTACAAGGAATGGTACGTGCCCAACAACATGGCCATCTGCCTGAGCGGTGACTTCGACCCCGACCGGATGATTCAGACCATCGACAAGTATTTCGGTCCGCTCCAACCCAACCCCGAACTGCCCCAACTGCACTTCGAGCCGGAAGCACCCATCGCCGAACCCGTGGTGTGCGAGGTGTTCGGCCCCGAAGCCGAAAACATCACCCTGGCGTGGCGGTTCCCCGGAGCAGCCAGCAAGGATGTGGAAACACTGAACATCGTATCGCAAGTGCTCTACAACGGACAGGCCGGCCTCTTCGACCTCGACCTGGCGCAACAGCAAAAGACGCTCTCGGCTTTCTGCTTCATCTATCCGCTGGCCGACTACAGCATCCTGATGATGCAAGGCCGCCCCAAGACCGGGCAGACGCTGGACGAGGTGAAAGACCTGATGCTGGCCGAACTGGACAAGCTGCGCAAAGGCGAATTTGACGAAGCAATGCTGGAAGCCAACATCAACAACTTCAAGCTCTACCAGCTCCGCCAACAGCAAAGCAATGCCGGACGCGCCGACTGGTTCGTGCAGTCGTTTGTCAACGGCAGCGACTGGGCCGACGAGGTGACTGCACTGGACCGCATGTCGAAACTGACCAAGCAGGACATCGTGGACTTTGCCAACAACTACCTGACCGACCAAAACTACGCCGTCGTCTACAAACGCCAAGGCCAAGACCCCAACGAGAAGAAAATCGAAAAGCCGCAAATCACCCCCATCGTGATGAACCGCGACACAGCCAGTGCCTTCCTGAAGGAGATTCAAACGGCTGCCGCCAACGCGACACCCATCGAACCGGTCTTCCTGGACTATGACAAAGACCTCTCCCAACTGACGGCCAAGGATGGCACCGTCCCCGTGCTCTACAAGCAGAACACCGGCGACGACATCTTCCAACTCATCTACTGCTTCGACATGGGCGGGGAGCAGGACCGCTACCTCGACATAATGGCCAACTACCTGGAATACCTGGGCACGAGTGACCTGACACCCGAACAGGTGAAGCAAGAGTTCTACCGCATGGCATGCAGCTTCGGTGTCTCCAGCGGAACCCGCCGCACCTACGTCACGCTCACGGGTCTCAACGAATACCTGCCGCAGGCCGTTGCCCTCTTCGAGAAGCTGCTGGCCGACGCACAGGTGAACCCGCAGGCTTGCACCAACCTGGTGGCCGACCGGCTGAAAACCCGCCAGAATGCCAAGATGAGCCAGTCGAACAACTTCAACCGACTGATGCAATATGTATTGTACGGCCCGCAAGTCACCAGGCTGGCACTGAACGAAACCGAACTGAAAGCAATCGACCCGCAGGCACTGGTGGACCGCATCCACAACCTCTGCTCCTACAAGCACCGCATCCTCTACTACGGCCCCAGCACGAGCGACGAACTGCTGGCCATCATCGACAAGGAACACAACACGCCGGAGACACTGAAAGACATCCCCGACCCGCAATACCGCCTGTATCCGCAGCAGACACCGGAAACGCGCGTCTACGTGGCTCCGTATGAGGCCAACAACCTCTACATGCTGCAATATTCCAACCGGGGCGAGAAGTTTGACCCCTCCATCGAGCCGACTCGCGAGTTGTACGACGAGTACTTCGGAGGCGGCATGAACAGCATCGTCTTCCAGGAGATGCGCGAAAGCCGCGGACTGGCCTATTCGGCCTGGGCCGGACTGAACGGGCCGAGCTATCTCGACTTCAACTACTACTTCGTCTCGCAGATTGCCTCGCAGAGCGACAAACTGATGGATGCCATCAACACGTTCAACGACATCATCAACAACATGCCACTGTCTGAGAACGCTTTCCGCCTGGCCAAGGAGGGCATGACAGCCCGTCTGCGCACGGAACGCATCACCAAGATGGGTGTTATCTGGGATTACATCAACGCACAGGACATGGGATTAGACACAGACAGCCGCATCAGACTGTACAACGACGTGCAAAACATGACGCTGGACGACGTGGCCGCCTTCCAGCAGAAGTGGGTGAAAGACCGCACGTATATCTACGGCATCCTGGGCAACAAAAAAGACCTGGACATGAACGCACTGAAGAAGATTGGCCCCGTCACCGAACTGACAACAGAGGACATCTTCGGCTATTAAACCGGACACAGACAGTCGGGAACGGCCGGGCGCAACGCGCAACCGGGACACAGGCACGGAACGCGCTCCACACCTGTACCGGACAAACGGATTGCCTGTGTGGAGCACGCTCCGTACAGGCATCCCGGAAACGCATTAAATGCACGCCGTCAAAGACGTACAGATTCATCCCGCACAAAGGATTGCGTGGACTTCACGAATCGCCGCGAAAGGTGATGTGTGGGTAAAGAACAAGGGTGGAATTTTCGTTCCACCCTTGTCTTTTCTTTTGATAAACTACGATGAGATACGGTTACCAGATGGAGACCCTCTCCTCCTTGGGCAGGTACATCGGAGCATCCGCTGTGATGTTGAAGGCATCGTACCAGGCATCGATTTGCGGCAGCGCACCGTTCACGCGCCATTCGCCCAGCGAGTGTACGTCCATCTTGGTCAGATAGAGCACGTATTCGGGACGCACGTTGTTGGCCCATACACCGGCGTATGCCAGGAAGAAGCGTTGTTCGGGCGTCAGGCCGTCCACCGTGGGAAGCGGGTTGTCTGCCGTGGCTTTCTTGAAGGCCTGGTAGGACACTTGCAGGCCGCCGTAGTCGGCAATGTTCTCGCCCAGCGTCTGGCGACCGTTGGCGTAAACGCCCGGAGCCACCTGGATGCTGTCGAAGAAGTTCACCATCACCTGGGCACGCTCGTTGAAGCGTTCGGCATCTTCGGCTGTCCACCAGTCTTTCAGGTTGCCGTCCTTGTCGTACTGACGGCCCTGGTCGTCGAACCCGTGTGTCATTTCGTGGCCGATGACCACACCGATGGCTCCGTAGTTGAAGGCATCGTCGGCATTCATGTCGAAGAAGGGCGGCTGCAGGATGCCGGCGGGGAAACAGATTTCGTTGGTCGTGGGGTTGTAGTAGGCGTTGACGGTCTGCGGGGTCATGTACCACTCGTCCTTGTCCACGGGCTTGCCGGCCTTGGCCATGTTCTCGTCGCTGCGCCAAACGGTAGCACGCTCGATGTTGGCCCAGAAGGAATCGTCTTTAATCTCCAGCGTGGAATAGTCTTTCCACTTGTCCGGATAGCCTATCTTGACGTAGAAGGTGGACAGCTTCTCCAGCGCCTTGGTCTTGGTGCTGTCGCCCATCCACTCCAATTCTTGGATGCGTTCGCCCAATGCCTCCTGCAGGTTCTTCACCAGTGTCACCATGCGTTCCTTGGCAGCGGCGGGGAAGTATTTCTCGACGTACATCTGTCCCACGGCTTCGCCCAGCACACCGCTTACGGTAGACACGGCACGCTTCCAACGCGGCTGCATCTCCTGTGCCCCACTCATGGTACGTCCGTAGAAGTCGAAGCTCTGTTCCGCCAGCTCATCGCTCAGGCAGGAAGCGGCGCGGTCGATGAGCTTCCATTGCAGGTAAAGCGCCTGTTGGTCGGCGGGCAGTGTGGCAAGAATCCTGGCCGCCTCCGCCAAGGATTCAGGCTGCCCCACGATGATTTCTTCCACGTCCTTCAGGCCGAGGGCGGACAGGTAGGCATCCCAGTCGAACGATGCGTACTTCTTGCGCACGTCGGCCATCTTCATCTTGTTGTAGTTGGCGTGCGGGTCACGCAGTTCCACCCTGCTCCGGAAGGCTTTGGCCAGGCGCGTTTCCACGTCCATCACGATGTCGCGCGTGCGGTTGGCAGCAGCCTCGTCAAAGCCGGCCAGCCGGAGCATCTTCACCACGTGCACCTTGAAGGCTTCGCGGATACGGGTCGTGGCCTCATCGGTGGCCAGGTAGTAGTCGCGTTCGCCCATCGAAAGCCCGGCCTGCCCCGTGTAGACTGCATTCAGGTCGCTGTTCATGTCGTCGGCACCCACGCCCGTGCCCAGGTAGGCCGTGATGCCCCGGCGCTCCAGCGAGCCCAGCAGCGCATAGACGTCTTTTTTGTCTTTCAGCGCGGCAATCTCTTCCAGTTCCGCCTTGATGGGCGCGATGCCGTCGCTGTTCAGTTTCACGCTGTCCATAGCCACGTTGTAGAGCAGACCGATCTTCTCTGCCACGCTGCCCGGTTCGTGCGGTTCGGCGGCCAGTCCCTCGATGAGTTCCTGCATCTGCTTGCGGTTGTTCTCCGACAGGAGGGTGAACGACCCGTACTGTGAATACTCGTCTGTCAGCGGATGGCTTGCTTTCCAACCTCCACAGGCATACTGAAAAAAGTCCTCGCCGGGCACAGCCGTGGTGTCGAGGTTGGCAAGGTCGATGCCGGTGGTCCGGCCCGTCTTGCCGCTGTTGCAGGCTGCCAGGATGAGGCAGGCGGCTGCAACGCTCATGCAATGTTTCAGATTCATACTGTTTTTATTGTTTTGATTTGGATGAATAATTGGTTCTTCTCTCAGGCCCGCCCCGCCTTCGCTTCGTCCAGTTCGGTGGCGGCTGCCTCCCATTCCTCCACCATCTTGTCCAGCCGGGTCTTCCACTCGCTGTGCCGTTCGTACAGCGACACATCGGCAGCCCCTTCGGGGGTAGACATCTGTTGCTCCAGCCGGGCAATGTCGGCTTCGGCCTGCCCGATGGCTTTTTCGCACTCGGCCACACGCCGCTCCAGCCGCTTGATGCGCCGGTTCAGTTCCTTCTGCTCTTCGTAGGAGAGGCGGGCGGCAGACAGGGTCTGTCCTTCTCCCTTGGACTGCAAGGCGGGCGAGTTGCCGGACGCGGGGGAACGTTGCAGTTCGTTCAGGTTCTCTATCTGTTTCTTCTTCAGGAAGTCGTATATGTCGCCCAGATGCTCCGTCACCCGTCCGCCGCCGAACTCATACACTTTGGTCACAAGCCCGTCCAGGAAATCGCGGTCGTGGCTCACGATGACGACCGTCCCCTCGAAGTTGGCGATGGCTTCCTTCAGCACGTCCTTCGAGCGCATGTCCAGGTGGTTGGTCGGCTCATCCAGAACGAGGAAGTTCACCGGCTCCAGCAGCAGGCGTATCATGGCCAGGCGGGTGCGTTCGCCGCCGCTCAGCACCTTCACTTTCTTCTCCGAAGCCTCGCCCCCAAACATGAAAGCACCCAGGATGTCGCGTATCCTGAGGCGGATGTCGCCCACGGCCACGCGGTCGATGGTGTCAAACACGGTCAGGTTCTCGTCCAGCAGTTGCGCCTGGTTCTGTGCGAAGTAGCCTGTCTGCACATTGTGCCCCAGGGTGAGACGCCCCGTGTAGTCACTGATTTCGCCCATGATGCACTTCACCAGCGTAGACTTTCCTTCGCCGTTCTTCCCCACAAAAGCCACCTTCTCTCCCCGGCTGATGGTGAGGTTGACATGGCCGAACACCAGATGGTCGCCGTAGGCCTTGCCCACGTCTTCGCAAACGACGGGATAGCTGCCGCTCCGGCTGGAGCAGGCGAACTTCAGCTTCAGGGACGAACGGTCTTCCTCGTCCACCTCAATCCGCTCTATCTTCTCCAGTTGCCTGATGCGGCTCTGCACCTGCGTGGCCTTGGTGGCTTTGTAGCGGAAGCGTTCTATGAAGGCTTCGGTGTCCTCAATCTGTTTCTGCTGGTTCTCGTAGGCGCGGAGTTGCTGTTCGCGGCGTTCGCGGCGCAGCTGCACGAAGTCATCGTACTTCACCTTGTAGTCGTAGATGTGCCCGCAAGAGATTTCGATGGTGCGTGTGGTGACATTGTTAAGGAAGGCACGGTCGTGGCTCACCAGCACCACGGCATTGGCCCGCGTGGCGAGGAACTGCTCCAGCCACTGAATGGATTCGATGTCCAGATGGTTGGTCGGCTCGTCCAGCAGCAGCACGTCGGGCTTTTGCAGCAGCAGCTTGGCCAGTTCGATGCGCATCCGCCATCCGCCGGAGAACTCTGCCGTAGGACGTCCGAAGTCCGTGCGGGAAAAGCCCAGCCCCGTGAGGGTGCGTTCGATTTCAGCCCGGTAGTTGGTACCGCCCATCATCAGGAAACGGTCGTTCTCGCGGGTGAAGCGTTCGATAAGTTTCTGATAGTCGTCGCTCTCATAGTCGGTGCGGCCGGCCAGCTGCCGGTTCATCCGTTCCAGTTCGCTTTGCATTTCGTGGATGTGGGAGAAAGCCTGTTCGGCCTCCTCCATCACGGTGCGTCTGTCGGCCAGCTTCATCACCTGGGGCAGGTAGCCGACAGTGCAGTCTTTGGGTATCGACACGTTGCCTGCAGTGGGTTGTTGCAGCCCGGCCAATATCTTGAGCATGGTGGATTTTCCCGCCCCGTTCTTGCCTACAAGGGCGATGCGATCTTTCCTGTTGATGACGTAGGACACGTCCTCAAACAGCGGTGTGGCATTGAACTCCACCTTCAGACCTTCTACAGAAATCATGATGTCAAAGGGTTTTATTCGTTTCGAGGGGCAAAATTAGACAAAAAGCTTCATTTATTATGACGGTACGATGAATATTTGCATCCCCGGAGCAAAGTACAGGCCGGAAGATACCCGGTGCAGCAACGCAAACAGTTGTTAAAAACAAAGCCGTTCAGACAATACCTTATAAAAAAAAGAAACTTAACAACCAGTGAATATCCCTTTCTCCTTTTTTCGTAAGAAACCAACCGCATCCGTCCAAATCTCACCTGACAAATCTACCGGATAAGACTGCAAACAGTTGCTTATGTACAGATAAAACAACGCTGTATGTTTGCAGTTTGTCACAAAAATCATTACAACATCGACAAACAGGTTGCTAATTCTTGTTAATGGTGTCGGGAAATATACAATTTCACATCATTAAACAATAAATTATTAATATTTTTGCAACGTCGTAAAACCATAACACCGTAAAATTATGAGAAAGAGACTGAATTTATGCTTAGCGTTTCTACTCTTCTATGTAGGGGTAGCGACCGCGCAAGTCACCACCATCAACGGACGTGTGATTGCAGAAGAAGACGGAGAACCTATAGTAGGTGCTACGGTACAAATTGACGGTACGGATTTGGGAACCATTACCAATGTGGATGGAAACTTCCACCTCAGTAATGTACCCAGAGATGCGAAACGTCTGATTGTTTCCTTCATCGGAATGAAGACCGAAGAAGTGGCCATCGCTCCCAACGTAACAGTACGCCTCAAGAGCGAAATCCTGGCTTTGGACGAAATCACTGTACAAGTGGCCTATGGTACAGCCAAGAGGACATCGCTGACCGGAGCCATTTCCAGTGTAGACGCTACCGAGATTGCCAAACGTCCCACCACCAGTGTAGTATCGGCTCTGGAAGGAACAACCACAGGCATACAAGTGAACAACACTTACGGACAACCGGGTGATGAGCCCAGCATACGCATACGCGGATTCAACACCATCAACGGTGACAACAGCCCCCTGTATGTGATAGACGGAGTGCCTTTCGGCGGAAACATATCCGACCTCAACTCGGCCGACATCGAAAGCCTCACAGTGCTGAAAGATGCCGCATCGGCCGCATTGTACGGAAACAGGGCAGCCAACGGTGTCATCCTCATTACCACCAAACGCGGGAAGAGCGACCGTGCCACCGTCAACATCTCCACCACCCACGGTATGTACACCCGTGGTATAGCCGAATATGACCGACTGGGAGCCGACGACTGGATGGAAGCCATGTGGCTGGGATACAGAAACCAACTGGTGTACAACGGCACAGCTCAAACCGAAGCCAATGCGTTGACCTCACAGAACCTCATTTCGGAAGTGATTGGCTATAACATTTACAACAAGGCGAACAACGAACTGTTTGACGAAAACGGGAAACTGGTGGCCGGTGCCGCCATCCTGGACGGCTACAAGAACGACCTGGACTGGTACGATGCCATCGAGCGTTTGGGATACCGCCAGGAGTATAACCTCAGCGCAAACGGCGCATACGATAAAGGAGACTTCTACTTCTCGGCCAGCTATCTGAACGAGGAGGGCTATGTCAACAACTCCGGATTCGAACGCCTGACAGCCAGGGCCAACGGAAACCTCAAGCCGACCAAATGGTTCAAGACCGGAATCTCCATTGCCGGATCACACCAGGTGACAGACTGGACAAACGGAGACAGCACCGGTTCTTACACCAACCCGTTTATGTGGGCCCGAAACATAGCCCCCGTCTACCCCATACACCTGCACGACATGAGCACGGGCGAATATATCCTTGACGATAGCGGCAGCCTGATTTACGATGACGGCTCGACCTATACACGTCCACAATACAACGGCCGCCACATGGTTTGGGAAAACGAACTGAACATGGACCGCACATACCGCAACACGCTCAACACGCAGCTTTATGCCGACATCTATTTCCTGAAAGATTTCACTTTCACCCTGAAGGGAGACCTGAACGTAAGGAACAGCGAGAACCGCACTTACAACAGTGCTGAAATCGGCGACGGACAAGGGAACAACGGCCGGGCTTCGCGCACCATCTACAGATACAAGAACTATACCGTACAGCAACAGCTGAACTGGCGCCGCACCTTCGGGCAACACTACGTGGATGCGCTTGTGGCACACGAAGCCTACTTCTACAGATACAACTATTTATACGGCTATAAGACGAATGAATCGTTTGCCGGACAGGTAGACCTGGTGAACTTCAACGAAATCACCAGCCTGACCGACTACGAGAACAACTACCGCACGGAAAGTTACCTGGGACGTGTACGCTACAATTTCGACGAACGCTACCACTTGGAGGCATCCTTCAGACGCGACGGTTCTTCCCGTTTCCACCCGGACAACCGCTGGGGTAACTTCTGGAGCCTGGGCGGAAGCTGGGTCATCAGCGATGAAAGTTTCATGGAAGCATACGACTGGGTCAATATGCTGAAACTGCGTGCATCGTATGGCGAAGTAGGTAACGATGCCGGCGTGGGTTATTACGGCTATATGGCCCTGTACACCATTTCCCAGAATGCCAACCAGGCAGCCCTGTACAAAAGCCAGAACGAAGCATCCGACATCAAGTGGGAAACCACCAGCTCATTCGGCATAGCCCTGGAGGGAACGTTGTTCGACCGGATGAACTTCAGCTTCGAATACTTCGACAAGCGTTCGCACGACCTGCTGTTCGATGTCAACCTGCCGTTGTCCGTCGGTGCCACTTCGACTTCCTCTGCCGAAGCAACCATTTCCCAGAACCTGGGCAGCGTGGCCAACCGGGGCGTGGAAATCTCCATCGATGCCGACCTCTTCCGCAACCGGGACTGGCGGTGGAACGTGGGAGTAAACCTCACTTACCTGAAGAACAAGATTCTGAAGATGCCTGAACAGCACCGCGAAAACGGTCTGATAAACGGCACGAAAAAGTATATGGAGGGTCACAGCGTGTACGACTTCTGGATGTACCAATACGTAGGTGTAGACCAAATGACGGGTAATTCGCTCTACCTGCCCGATCTGGAGACCTACACCGTAGACGAAATCTCCAATGCAGGATACCTGGTGCAGATAGGCGACGAATATTATACGACCTACACCACTTACGCCAAACGCGACTGGAGCGGAAGTGCCATTCCCAAAGTTTACGGAAGTCTCTCGACCACGTTGCAATGGAAGAACCTCTCGCTCTCTGCCCTGTTCACCTACTCGCTGGGCGGCAAGGTTTACGACTCCTCCTACGCCAGCCTGATGAGCATGACCAGCACTCCAAGTGCTGCGCACGCAGACCTCCTGAAAGCCTGGAATGGAGTGCCCGAGGGCATGACCGAGGATTCGCCCAACCGCATCGACCCCGACGGAGTACCTGTCATCAACTATGAACTGAGCTCACGCAACAATGCCCAGTCCACGCGCTTCCTGACCAACGCTTCGTACATGGTCATCAAGAACCTCACGCTGAGCTATGACTTCCCGAAGGCGCTTATCCAGAAGTTTGACTTGAAATCGTTCCGCCTGAACGCATCCGTCGAAAACCTGGCGACCTTTACCCACCGCAAGGGTATGAACCCGCAACAGAGCTGGAACGGAATGAGCTACGACTATCTGGTTACTCCGAGAGTGTTCACCGTAGGAGCCAACATCAGCTTCTAATATATATATATGGTATATAAAGAATAAAAGATTACGAATATGAAAACATACAGAAAAATAGCCGCCTTTGGTCTGAGTGCACTCATGTTCTGCTCGTGCGAAAGCGATTGGCTGGACACGGCTCCCACTGCAAGCACAGGCACCACCACGGCGTTTGAGACCACCGAGAATGCAGCAATGGTCATCAACGGCATCTGCAAGCTGATGACGCGCCAATACCTGAGTACCCAAGGTATGAACGGAGAAGGCACCATCAAGATGTGGTACAGCAACTACCCCAGCATGAACTTCTCCGTCAACCTGTCGGGTTGGAGCAACACCATCAACGGACGCTACCTGGACAGTACCACAAGCACGTATGACTATTATCCGTGGTATTACTACTATATGCTGATAGGCAATGCCAACTCCGTGTTGGCCAACATCGACGCAGCCGAAGGTACGCAAGAGGAACGGGACTTCATCAAAGCCCAGGCCTACACTTTCCGCGCTTACAGCTACTTCATGCTGTCGCAGCTCTACTGCAATCGCTGGGTTGACACCAACGAGGGCAACGCGAACGGACTTGTATTGCGCACCGAACCGTCCAACGACGATATGCCATTGTCTACGCTGGCCGAAACCTACGAACAGATTTATTCCGATCTGGAGAATGCCATCGCCCTTTACCAGTCATCCGGCAAGGACCGCGATTCGGACGACAACTACAGCCCCAACCTGAACGTGGCTTACGCCACCTACGCCCGCGCCGCCCTGACCAGACAAGACTACAGCGTGGCACGCACCTACGCCATCCTGGCACGCGACGGCTACGACCTGATGAGCAACAGCGAGTACCTGGCCGGATTCTACAGCCCAACCAGCGAATGGATCTGGAGCAGCTACGGAGCCTCGGACGAAACGCTCTACTACTACTCCTACCATGCTTACATCGGCTATAACTCGAGTGCCACCAATGTGCGGAGCTATCCCAAATGCATCAGCCGGGTACTGTACGAACAGATTCCCGACACCGACATCCGCAAAGACCTTTTCCTCGACCCCGAAGATTATGAATACGGCAGCACCGGAATTGCCGGAGACGAGTTGGATGCCATCGCACGCAGCAAATGGCCGGATTTGCAAAGCAACGCCACCGTCTACGCCTACATGCAGTTCAAAATAGCGGTGGAAGACCAGCCCGGCGTCGGCCACCTCAACCACTTCCGTTCCTCGGAAATGTACCTGATCGAGGCCGAAGCCAACTACTACCTGGGCAACGAAAGCGGGGCACAGGAAGCACTGAACACCCTGACGCGCGACACCGGACGCGACCCGGCCTACAACTGCACGGCCACGGGCGAAGACCTGATGGAAGAAATCAAGCGATACCGTGCCATTGAGCTTTGGGGTGAAGGATTCGAATGGTTCGACTTGAAACGTTGGAGAGATACCATCGAACGCAAGTCCTTTGCCGACGGAGGAAACTTCATCACCGTTCTGGCTGTGACCATTGAGCCGGACGACAACAACAGTTGGACGTGGCGCATACCGACCCGCGAGACCGACTACAACCACGCCATCACGGGCAACGGTGTAGACAGTGAATAACCATCACCCGATTATCCGACGGACAATTCTTTACTCGACGAGAGGCCGTCTCTACACATGCCTCAGAAGGCTTGCTACCGGGGCTTTGCCTCGGTAGCTACCAAGGGGAGGCCGAGGTAGCTACTAAGGGGATGCCTCGGTAGCTACCAAGGGAGGGCCGAGGTAGCTACCGAGGGAAATCCTTGGTAGCTGCCTTTTTTCCTGCACGCCGCCCGGAAAAAAATTCTTCCGCCACACTGCTGTCCGTACAAAAAGAATGGACTATCTTTGTGAATATTTACAGGCCGGTGAAGGCAGCCGACAGGAAGCACCTCACCGGCATAACATTTCAACTTAAAACTGATACAAAGTATGGGAGCAGGAAAATGGATTGGAGGCATCCTGGGATTCATGACAGGAGGGCCGTTGGGCGCTTTGGCGGGATTCGCCCTGGGTGCCTTGTTTGACAACACCGCCGACAGCACGCAAGGCAGCGGCGGAATGTTCGGCCGGACGGACGACACCGGACACGCAGGCCACCGCAACAGTTTTCTTTTCTCGATGCTGGTCATGGCCTCGTACATCATCCGGGCCGATGGCCGCATCATGCACAGCGAGATGGAGTACGTCCGCCGCTTCCTCCGCCAGAACTTCGGCGAACAGGCCGTGACGGAGGGGCAGCAGATATTGCTCAACCTCTTCGAGGAACGCAAACGCATGGATGCACAAAACCCCGAAGCCTTCCGCAACACCATCCGCGAGTGCGGGGCGCAGATTGCCGCCAACCTCTCATACGAAGAACGGCTGCAACTGCTCAGCTTCCTGGCCGAGATTGCCAAGAGCGACGGACACGTCAGCCCCGAAGAAGTGGTTGCGCTGAAGGAAGTGGCCGCCAGCATGGGGCTATCCGCCCGGGAAGCCGAGTCGATGCTCAACCTGAAAGGCCATTCGCTGGAGGAGGCGTACAAGGTGCTGGAGATTACGCCCGAAGCCACCGACCAGGAAGTACGCGCCGCCTACCGCCGCCTGGCCCTGAAGCATCACCCCGACCGGGTGGCCACGCTGGGCGAAGACGTAAAGAAAGCCGCCGAAGAGAAATTCCAGGAAATCAACAACGCCAAGGAGCGGATCTACAAGGCACGCGGCATGAAGTGATTCGCACCGGCACAACCCACCAACAAGTAAAACATCAAGAGACACCGTATGAAACGAACAATCATCTGCACCGCACTGGCACTGGCGGCGGCATTCACCGCGCAGGCCGTCACTCCGTTGTGGATGCGCGACGTGCGCATCTCCCCCGACGGACAGCACATCGCCTTCTGCTACAAAGGCGACATCTACAAAGTAAGTTCCCGGGGCGGGGAGGCCGTCCGGCTCACCTCGCAGGACTCCTACGAATGCAACCCCGTCTGGTCGCCCGACAGCCGGCAAATCGCTTTTGCCAGCGACCGCAACGGCAACTTCGACATCTACGTGATGTCCGCCCAGGGGGGACCGGCACAAAGGCTGACCTTCCACTCAAGTGCCGAACTGCCTTCGGCCTTCACCCCGGACGGGAAATACATCCTCTTCTCTGCCACCCTGCAGGACCCGGCCACGAGCGCCCTGTTTCCGAAGGCAAGCATGACCGAACTCTACCGGGTGCCCGCCGCCGGGGGACGCACCGAGCAAGTGCTGGGCACACCGGCCGAAGAAGTCTGCTACGACCCTTCGGGCACGTGCTTCTACTACCAGGACCGCAAGGGCGGCGAAAACGAATGGCGCAAGCGCCACACTTCGTCCATCACACGCGACATCTGGAGGTATGACACCGCCACCGGTCGCCACACCAACCTGACCGACCGCGCCGGAGAAGACCGCAACCCGGTGCTCTCGCCCGACGGAAAGACCCTCTACTTCCTGAGCGAACGCGACGGCGGGTCGTTCAACGTCTATGCCTTCCCCACGGAACACCCGCAGGAAGTGCAGGCCGTCACCCGCTTCCAGACGCACCCCGTCCGCTTCCTCTCGATCAGCCGCGACGGCACGCTGTGCTACACCTACGACGGCGAAATCTATACGCAAACGCCGGGCAACGCCCCCCGGAAGACCGACATCAGCCTGAACAGGGACGATGCCCCGCAGCTGGCCACGCTGAAATACACCCGGGACGCCACTTCGGCCACCGTGTCGCCCGACGGCAAGCAGGTGGCATTCGTGGTGCGGGGCGAGGTGTTCGTCACGTCTGTGGAATACGGCACGACCAAGCAAATCACCCACACGCCCGCCGCCGAACGCGGACTGACCTTCGGTGCCGACAACCGCACCCTGGCCTACGCCAGCGAACGCACGGGCAACTGGCAACTCTACCTGGCCCGGATAACCCGCGACGAAGACCCGAACTTCCCCAATGCCACCGTCGTCAACGAAGAAGTCCTGCTGCCCTCGGAAACGGTGGAACGGACCAACCCGCAATTCTCGCCCGACGGCAAAGAACTGGCTTTCATCGAAGACCGCTCCCGCCTGATGGTGCTCAACCTGGAAACGCGGAAGGTGCGCCGGATTACCGACGGCTCCACCTGCTACAACACGGGAAACGGCTTCGACTACCGCTGGTCGCCCGACGGCAAGTGGTTCACGCTGGAGTTTGTGGGCAACCGCCGCGACCCCTACAGCGACATCGGTCTGGTGAAGGCTTCCGGCGACTCGCCCGTCATCAACCTCACCCAAAGCGGCTACACCAGCAGCTCGCCGCGTTTCGTCATGGAGGGCAACGCCATCCTTTTCATCTCCGAACGCTACGGCATGCGTGCCCACGCCTCTTGGGGAACGCAGGAGGATGCCATGCTGGTGTTTCTCAACCAGGATGCCTACGACCGCTACAGACTGAGCAAGGAAGACTATGAGTTGCTCAAGGAAATGGAAAAAGAAGCGGAAAAGGCTTCCGGCAAGGACAAAAAGAAAGACAACAAAAAGGAGCAGGGTAAAGCCGGGAAAGACACCGTGAAATACATCACCGTGGAACCCGACGGGATGGACGACCGCATCGTGCGCCTCACCCCGCACTCTTCGGACCTGAGGACTGCCATCGTTTCGCCCGACGGGGAAACCCTGTACTACATCGCTTCCTACGAAGAGGGCCGGGCGCTCTGGAAGATGGATCTGCGCAAGAAAGAAACCAGACTGCTGCACAAGCTGGGCGAAGGATGGGCTTCGCTGGAGATGGACAAGGACGGGAAGAACATCTTCCTGCTGAGCGGACGCAACATGCAGAAGATGAGCCTGTCCGGCGAGAAGCTGACCCCCATCAGCTACAATGCCACGGTCAAAATGGACCTGGCCGCCGAACGCGAATACATGTTCGACCACGTGTACAGGCAGGAACAGAAACGCTTCTACACCACTACCATGCACGGCGTGGACTGGGATGCCATGACCGAAGCCTACCGCAAGTTCCTGCCGCACATCGACAACAACTACGACTTCGCCGAACTGCTGAGCGAATGGCTGGGCGAACTGAACGTGTCGCACACGGGCGGACGCTACTCCCACCCCTCGTCGGGCGAGAAAACAGCCCAACTGGGACTGCTCTTCGACTGGAACTATGACGGCGATGGCCTGCGCATCGCCGAAGTGCTGGCAAAGGGTCCCTTCGACAAAGCCTCGTCGAAAGTCAGGGCAGGCCACATCGTGGAGAAGATTGACGGCACGTCCATCACTCCGGATGCCGACTACACTCCCTTGCTCAACGACAAGGCAGGCCGCAAGACGCTTGTCTCGCTGTTCGACCCGCAGACGGGCAAGCGGTGGGAAGAGGTGGTCATCCCCATCAGCCAAAGCCGCTGCGACGACCTGCTGTACCGACGCTGGGTGAAACAACGCGCCGCCGATGTCGAGAAGTGGTCGGGCGGACGACTGGGCTACGTGCACATCGAGTCGATGGGCGACGAAAGTTTCCGCAACATCTATTCGGACATCCTGGGCAAGTACAACCTGTGCGAAGGCATCGTCATCGACACCCGCTTCAACGGCGGAGGACGCCTGCACGAAGACATCGAGGTCTTGTTCAGCGGACAAAAATACTTCACACAGGTCATCCGGGGCCGCGAAGCCTGCGACATGCCCAGCCGCCGCTGGAACAAGCCTTCCATCATGCTCATCGGCGAGGCCAACTACTCCAACGCGCACGGCACGCCGTGGGTCTACCGCCACCGCGAACTGGGCAGACTGGTGGGAATGCCCGTGCCCGGCACCATGACCAGCGTGTCGTGGGAAAGGCTGCAAGACCCCAGCCTCGTCTTCGGCATCCCCATCGTGGGCTACCGCCTGCCCGACGGCAGCTATCTGGAGAACACGCAACTGGAGCCGGACATCCGGGTGAAGAACGCGCCGGAAACCATCGTGCAGGGCGAAGACTCCCAACTGAAAGCAGCCGTGGAAGAACTGCTGAAAGAGATAGACGGGAGATAAATCTCCGGTTTGCCATATTCCGAGGGGCTGTGCCGAAACGCAAGTTTTGCGGCACAGCCCCTCGGGTGT
>CAYPUJ010000045.1:0-17955 GCA_964413805.1 uncultured Bacteroides sp.
GTGGACTCCCTGTACTCCAACACGATTACGCTGAACATCACACCGTATGATGCAGCCATACAGTATCCGGAAGTGTACGTGATAGGCGATTACAGCGGATGGAGCTGGGACACTGCACAGTCGCTCTTCAGCTTCAGCGAGGATGAAATCAACTACGAAGGTGTCATCGACTTCGGTTCATCTGTGGGCGGCGGCTTCAAGCTGACCGGTGACCAAAGCTGGGACAACGGCAATTATGGCATAGACAACGATGCCACCGCCCCCGAAAACGAGGCTGCCAGCGTCACGCTGATCAACAACGGCGGGTCGGGCAACATCTCCTGCTACAGCCACCGCTTCTATCACTTCAGCTTCAGCACCGAAACGTTGGTACTGACCAAAAACAAGAGCTTCGACCAGATGGGCATTATCGGTCTGAACGGTGATTGGGACAACGACGTGTTGATGGACTTTGATGCCGACACGCAACGCTTCTATGCCGACGTGGAGGTAACGTCTGAAACAACGTTCAAGTTCCGTGCTGATGCAGCCTGGGACTTCAACTACGGCGGTGCAGACGGTGCATTGAGTGAGGGCGCTGACAATATTTCCATCGCCGCAGGCAACTACCGCATCTACCTCGACATGAACAACTCCAACGCTGTGACTTACGAACTGAGCACGGACGATTACGGCGCAGAATAAGCCAGCGGTTCATGACCGGTCCTGACGTTACTGTCATTGGACGAAACGAAACAACTCAGCAAGGTTAGCCTTGCTGAGTTGCTTGTTTTTATAGCTTTTAAAAGAAGGGCGACACCACCCGACGGCAGGCTCTCTTGCCCGCCACAGGTAATGCATTTGTCCGGTACAGGTGTGGAACGTGCCGGATGCAGGTACGGAGCGTGCTGGATGCAGGTACGGAACATATTCCGTACAGGTGTGGAACACGTTGGATACAGGCAATCAATAAGTGGCTTGTACACAAATAATTAATGCGGGTGACGCGGACTTCTTCTGTGTGTCCGTGCCACCCGCATCGTAAAGGGACGCGAAAGTGCGTCAGTCGCGTCGTCCCATGAATATCATGATGTAGTAAATCAACGTAGCCAGCGAACCGAGGGCAGCCACCACGTAGGTGTAGGCGGCAGAGCGGAGGGCACTCTCGGCCTTGCTGTGGTTGTAGGCGTTGGTGATGCCTGCCGAACTGAGCCACACCAGAGCACGCCTGCTGGCATCGATTTCCACCGGAAGGGTGACGAAGCTGAACAACGTAGTGAAGGCGAAGAGGATGATGCCCGCCAGCAGAATCTCCGGAAACGAGTTGATCAGCATGATGCCTGCCAGGATGACCCACGTCACCCACTGCGCAGCAAACGATACCACCGGCACCAAGGCACTGCGCATCTGCAGGGGAGCGTAGGCACGTGCATGTTGCACGGCATGTCCGCACTCGTGGGCTGCCACGGCGGCAGCCATGATGCTGTTGCTGTTGAAGACGCTGTCGCTGAGGTTGACCGTCTTGTTGGCGGGGTTATAATGGTCGGTGAGGTGACCCGGCGTACAGGTCACTTGCACGTCGTAGATGCCGTTGTCGTGCAGCATCTTCAACGCCACTTCACGACCGGTCATCCCGTTGCCGAGGGGGATTTTGGAGAACTTCTTGAACTTGTTCTGCAAGTTCATTTGCACCAGCCAGCTGATTACGGCCACGCCGATAAAGATAATCCATTGCATTCCTATTACCATACTCATTCTGTGTTTTTAGTGAATAAATAAATATTGTGTTCAGACAAGTGATAACAAATTCTTTGCCAAAAATAAAGGGAAATGCCGAGCTTTGCCAGCGTTTTCCCCATCTTTTAGGAAGAATTAGCTAAAAAACAGCCCTTATTTCCCGCCCGACACGAAGCGGATGTCCCCGGCCTGCCAGGCACTGCCAGCGGGCTCTCCGGAAGGTTTCACATAAAATAACAGCGGGAAGCGGATGTTTGCGTCGTATTTTTCGTAATATTGCGTTACGAATGCAGGAATGTTTTTCCGGAATCCAAAAACTTAAAATAGAAAACCGTTATGAAGAAATTGGCACAACTGATGCTTATCCTGGGCTTCCTCGGCCTTTCGGCCAATGCGCAGGAACAAAAACGAGATGACAGCAGATACCTGGCCGGTGCCGTACCCGAAGTGGACGGCAGGGTGGTGTTTACCAAAGAGTTCAGCATCCCCGGTATGTCCCGGCAGGAGGTGTTCGACCGTGTACAGCAGTGGATGGAAACCCGCCTGGAGAAAAATGAAAACAACAGCCGCGTGGTCTACACCAATGAGGAGAAAGGACAAATCGTGGGAACGGGAAAGGAGTGGATCGTGTTTACTTCGAACGCCCTTTCGCTGGACCGCACCGAGGTGAGCTACCAGCTGACCGCAACCTGCAAAGCGGAGCAGTGCACGCTTGAAGTGGAGAAAATACGCTTTTCGTACCGCGAAGGGAAAGAAAAGTACACGGCCGAAGAATGGGTCTCTGACAAAATTGCCCTGAACAAAAGCAAGACCAAGCTGGTGCGCGGCTTTGCCAAGTGGCGCAGAAAGACCGTGGACTTTGCGGACGATCTGGCACAAGACCTGGCTGCGGCCTTGAGTGCCACGCCTGCCGACGCATTGGCCCGGGCAGAAGCCGAAGCACGGAAGAAAGTGTTAGACGGTCCCATCGTCATCAGCACCCAGCCTAAGACGGCAGGGCAGTCGGTTACGCCCGTACCGGCACAGCCTATACCCGCCAATGACGGATACCGGGAAGTAGCTCCCGACGAACTGACCTCCGACCTGATCCAGACGGGCAACGGCAAACTGGTCATCGTCGTCGGGAAGGACGAAGCCGTGACGGCCAACGCGGGCGGTTCGCTGGGCAAGATGTCCGGCAAGGCGGTTGTGTTCTGCTTCCTGGCACCCGACCAGCCGTATGAATCCGTAGAGCAGGCCGGGGAATACACCGTCCGCTTCTATCCGACGGGGGCGGAAAGTCCGACGGTGGTCATGGAATGCAAGAAGCTGCCCTCGCAGGTACCTCTGGAGGGACAGCCGCGCATGTACATCGGGGAAATCCTGAAAGCCTCCGTCAGGTGAAACGGGAGGAAAGCCAAAAAGCACGCCTCACGCGCATTGTCCGGTTTCGGCCGGAAGTGCCGTGAGGCGTGCCTCTTTTAAAAGAATTGTGCAATGTTTTCCTGACAGAAGGGAAAGTGCCTTTCAGCCCAACTCGTGGATGACCAGGCCCGAACGCAGCTTCGGCTCGAACCAGGTTGTCTTGGGCGGCATGATGTTGCCTGTGTCGGCTATGTCCATCAGTTGCTTCATAGACACGGGATAGAGTGCCAGCGCAAGTTTCATCTCGCCGCTGTCCACCCGCTTCTTCAGTTCACCCAGTCCCCGGATGCCGCCCACGAAGTCAATCCGCTTGTCAGAGCGCAAGTCCTTTATGCCCAGAATCTCGTCCAGAATCAGGTTGGACGAAATGGTGACATCCAGCACACCGATGGGGTTGTTGTCGTCATACGTGCCCGGGCGTGCGGTCAGTGCATACCACTTGCCGTCCATGTAGAGCGAGAAGTTGTGCAGGCAAGCCGGTTTGTAGATTTCCGTACCCTTTTCTTCCACCGTGAAATTCTTCTCCACAGCAGCCAGGAACTGTTCGGGTGTCAGTCCGTTCAGGTCTTTCACCACGCGGTTGTAGTCGATGATTGTCAGCTGGCTTGCCGGGAAGCACACGGCCATGAAGTAGTTGTACTCCTCCTTGCCCGTGTGGTTGGGGTTCTGTTCCGCTTTCTCCGCCCCTACCAATGCGGCCGCTGCGCTGCGGTGATGCCCGTCGGCAATGTAGAGCGCGGGTATTCTGGCAAACTCCTGCGTGATGTCGTCGATGTCGGCCTGCCGGTCGACAACCCAGAACGTATGGCGGAATCCGTCGCCGGGTGCCACAAAGTCATACTCAGGCTCTTGCGCCGTGTAGCGGGCAACAATGGCATCCAGAGCCGCATTGTCGGGATAGGCGAAGAACACCGGTTCGATGTTGGCGTTGTTCACCCGCACGTGTTTCATGCGGTCTTCCTCCTTATCGCGCCGGGTCAGTTCGTGCTTTTTGATGGTGCCGTTCATGTAGTCGGGCACGTAGGCACCCACCACCAGGCCGTATTGCGTCTTCCCGTTCATCGTTTGGGCATAGACGTAATAGTTCTCATTTTCGTCCTGCACCAACCAGCCTTTTTCCCGGAACATCCGGAAGTTCTCGGCTGCTTTCCGGTACACCCGCTCGTCGTGTTCGTCCGTGCCCGCCGGGAAGTCGATTTCCGGCCTGATGATGTGGTACAAAGACTTTTCGTTGCCCTTGGCTTCTTCGCGTGCTTCTTCCGAGTTCAACACGTCGTAAGGACGCGAGGCAACCTCCTCCACCAGGTTGCGTGGAGGACGGATGCCTCTAAAAGGTTTAACAGTGGCCATATAAGGAAATGATGGTTTGCTATTCTTTGTTGTTTACTTTTTGTTTACACGGAATTTTTCGCAGCCGTCTTTCAGGTAGGCCACAATCTGGCGGGCGGCAGCGATGCCGGCGTTAATGTTGGCTTCGGCTGTCTGCGCTCCCATCTTTTTGGGCGTGGAGAAATAACGTCCGGCAAACCTGGCTGCAAATGTTTCGTGGGCGGCAGGCTTGATGTCGGTCATGTACTTCAGGTCGTGGCGTTCCTCCATCAGTTGGATAAGGTCGGTTTCATTGATGACTTCCTTGCGGGCCGTGTTCACCAACACACCTCCTTTGGGCATTCTGTTGACCAGGTCACGGTTGATGGAGTTCTTCGTCTCTTCGGTGGCCGGAATGTGCAGGGAAACGATGTCGCACGTCGCATACAGTTCTTCGGCCGATGCCAAGACTTTTACACCGTCTGCCTCGATGACTTCTTTCGGGCAGAAGGCATCGTAGGCATAAATGTCCATGCCAAAGCCTTTGGCAATGCGGGCCACGTTGCGTCCCACATTCCCGTAGGCATGGATGCCCAACTTCTTGCCCTTCAATTCGGTGCCGGAAGTCCCGTCATACATGTTGCGCACGGCCATCACCATCAGCCCGAAAGCCAGTTCGGCCACCGCGTTGGAGTTCTGTCCCGGCGTGTTCATCACACAGACATTGTGCGCCGTGGCCGCTTCCAGGTCTACATTGTCATAGCCTGCACCTGCCCGCACCACAATCTTCAGTTCTTTGGCCGCTTCCAGCACTTCGGCATCGACCATGTCGCTGCGGATGATGATGGCGTTGGCATCCTCCACGGCTTCCAGCAACTTGGCCTTTTCCACATATTTCTCCAACAGCACCAGTTCGTAACCTGCTGCTTCTATTTCTTTACGGATACCGTCTACTGCAACTTTTGCAAACGGTTTGTCTGTTGCTACTAATACTTTCATCATATTGGGAATTAAAAAGCGACAGGAAACATAGTGGCACCAATACCTTTGCTCACCGGAATTATGCCATCCCCTATGTTCCCTGCGCAACGATTATAGATTATGTCTTGTTTTAGTGAAGTTTTTCAAATTCCTGCATACAGTCAATCAATGCTTGTACACTCTCCTTGGGCATGGCATTGTAGCATGAAGCGCGGAATCCGCCTACCGAACGGTGTCCCTTGACACCTACCATGCCTTTCTCCGTGGCAAATTTCAGGAAATCGGCCTCCAGTTCTTTGTATTCGGGAGCCATGACAAAGCAGATGTTCATGCGCGAGCGGTCTTCCTCAACGGCAGTTCCCACGAACAGCTTGTTGCGGTCAATCTCGCCATACAGCATATCGGCACGTTCCTTGGCGCGACGTTCCATTTCGCACACACCGCCTTGCGCCTTCAGCCAACGCAATGTCAGCAGGGCGGAATAGATAGGAACCACCGGCGGCGTGTTGAACATGGAGCCGCCATCGATGTGCGTCTTGTAGTTCAACATCGTCGGAATGTAACGGGAAACCTTGCCTACGGCCTCGTCTTTCACGATGACAAAGGTGACACCGGCAGGAGCCAGGTTCTTCTGAGCACCTCCATAGATGCAGATGTATTTAGACACATCCACCGGACGGGAGAAAATGTCCGACGACATGTCTGCCACCAATGGTACGGGCGCTTCGGGATCGGCTTTCAGTTCCGTTCCGAAAATCGTGTTATTTGTCGTGATGTGGAAATAGTCCGCATCTTCGGGTACGACATAGTTTTTCGGAATGAATGTATAATTGGCATCAGCCGATGAAGCGACTTCCACAACTTCGCCAAAACCTTTTGCTTCCTTCATGGCTTTCTTGGCCCATGTGCCGGTGTTCAGGTATGCGGCTTTCTTTTCAAGGAAATTGTAAGGCACCATACAGAATTCTAAACTGGCTCCTCCACCCAGGAAAAGTACCGAATAACCTTCGGGGATGTCAAGTAGTTCCTTAAACAATGCCGCAGCCTCGTCCACCACGGGTTTGAAATCCTTTGCGCGGTGGCTGATTTCCATCAGCGAAAGGCCGGAACCATTAAAATCCAGAATGGCTTTGGCTGTAGCCTCAATCACTTCACGCGGAAGGATGGAAGGTCCTGCATTAAAATTATGCTTTTTCATTTGAAGTTTGTTTTGGTTATACAATTCGTTCGTTTATTGTCTTATGACACGCGAAAATACGGATTATTTTCTTTAATGCAAATCATTGCCTGTAAAAAACGCTTTGACTTTCCCGGTTTTCTTGCTCATTTTATTGCACTACCCCAAAATATGCGCCATAATGTCACGCCTACCTGACAAGAAAGGGGCAATCCGGCCAGCTTCCCCCGGTCGCACACGCCGGGCTGTCCCGGGACAGGCGGCTATTTCGCTTCCTCAATCAAAGCTTTCACTCCCTTTATCTTCTCACCGCGCACTAAGGAAAGCAACTGCCTGACCTTGTCTCTGCGAACTGCCACAAAGGCATAACGCTCCTTCACGTCCACCAGCCCGATGTCTTCCCGACTTAACCGGCCTTTCTTGTAAAGGAATCCCGCAATGTCCACTTTGTTGATTTTATCCTTTTTCCCTTTTCCTATATACAAAGTTGTCCAACGGGGCTTCGGGGGAGCAGGTACCTGTGCCGGCAGTTCCAACCAGGGGATTTCTTCCGGTGTGACGTAATCGGGCAACTCTTCATCCGCATGGAGTATGAGGTAGGAGGCACCGGCAGCCTGCCAGCGGGCTGTCCGCCCGTTGCGGTGTACAAAGGCTTCCCCGTTGACCGGCAAATGATAGTGCACAATGTTGTCGATGTGGGGAATGTCCAGGCCACGCGCAGCCAAATCGGTAGAAATCAGAACCGGACAGCTTCCGTTGCGAAAGCGGTACAACGCCCGTTCGCGTGCCGGTTGTTCCATCCCGCCGTGGAAGGTGTCGCAAGGGAAATGTTTGTACTCCAAATAACCGGCCACCCGCTCCACGCTCTCCCGGTAGTTCACAAAGACCAGTGTGGAAGCCTCTCCCAATGTGCACAGCAACCGGTATAGCGTTTCCAGCTTGTCCTTTTCGGGCGAAAGCACCCGCTGCAGGCAGAGGCGACCGGCAACGGCACGATCTGTCAGGTAGTCTAACTTGACGACACGGTTCTTTCCCTCGCCCCCTCCGTCCTTGCCGCCCATGCCCACAAACAGCGGAATCTCTTTCGCATCGGTAGCCGAAAGCAATACCCGCTTCTGCAACGCGGGAAGTTGTTCCACGACTTCGGCCATTTCTGTCTGAAAGCCCCACTCCAAGCATTTGTCAAACTCGTCAATGACCAATGTCCTCACGCTTTGCGCCTCAAAATTGTGTTTGTGCAGGTGGTCGTTCAGTCGTCCCGGCGTGGCGATGATTACGTCCGGTTTTGTTCCCAGCATGGTGCGGTGCTCCTGCATGGCCGGTCTTCCCCCGTAGCAGCTCATGGCCGTAAAGGGGGTGCCCATCGACTTGAACACGTCCTCTATCTGCAAGGCCAACTCCCGCGAAGGCACCAGGATGATGGCTTGTACACCCTGCGCACCGGTCTGCAAGGATTGCACCAACGGCAATAAAAAAGCCAATGTTTTCCCCGAACCGGTAGGCGACAGAATGATGAGATTATCAACTGCATGGTATGCCTTCATGGCGGCTTGTTGCATGGGAGTGAACTCCGATATGTGCAGACGGGAAAGTATGGACTGAAGTTCCATCGTAAACGATTTGTGCGTAAAACAATTATTTTTTCCTTGACACCGGATTTAAATGCCGGTGTGTCACGGCGCGCAAAGTTAGGAAAATGTCACCAATTCCAAAGGTTCACGTCGAAAACATCTTCCACTTCCTCCTCCAGATCGTCCGGCAGGTTGCAGAAGAGATCCAGTCCGACCGCCTCCTCCAGCTTGTCAATGCTCATGGCGTATTCCTGGAAATCGGTTGCCACGGGTGCTTCGGGCAAATCCTCACGGTGAGGCACCAGAAAGGCAATGGCGTGGTAGGTGTTTCCTTTTTCCGTGAGTACGGCCATGAAGTAATAGGCCGGGCAAGGCAAACCCTTCGATGTGAATCCTTCGCTGTCCGTCACGGGAATCACCCCGTCACCTCCGGCCACACTGCCCGTGAAGTCTGTCAGCAACCGGTTCAGCGTGCCGCCTTTGACTACATACACCTTGTCATAATCGGTCATTGCCCTCCCCCATGTGCGCACCTGTTGCTCCAGAGCCGCCCAGAAATTCTGGTTGAAGCTGGCAAGTTGGGGAGAAATGTTGCTGAAGTAGAATGTCTGCTCATTGGCTTCTTCCGACCAGACACGGTCTTCGGAAGCACAAATGTGCCCACGGTCAAATCCGTCGTAGGTATGGAAAGAGTTGTCGGTCCGCACATCTTCCGGCAGTAGCGGGTCGGGGTTCCAGGCATCCGTCCGGGTCACATAATCGGCACTGGTCAGCGCATCGAACGAGAAAGCCACCCAATTGGCGTGGAGCATCGACGCATTCCACTCCAAAGCATAGTTCAGTACTTCACCGTTTTGGCCGTCCTGCACGGTATGTGCCACGTAGATGTTTTCCGCATCCAACGACGGCATTTCCACATTGGTGACGTAGTTGCCGGAAGCCGTGTTGGCGTTTGTATTGGGTCGCTCTTCCGTACTGTCGATGACGTATTCGATGGCCACGTTGTTCTCGCTGATGTATGCAACACGGAATCTTACATATTTATATGCCGCCATCGAAATGTATTTAGCCCAGTAGGTCGCCCCTTCTTCTATGTCAATGCCTTCCTGCCAGGTGGAGGGACGGTCGCCCATTGCCTCCAGGCGCGTGGCCGTGTCTTTGCTGAACAGATAGCGCAAACCGTAGAAGTTCTGTTCCTTTATGTAGAAAGGTGAATCAAACCCGTCGGGTTGAAATACGCTGAAGCCGTCTGCTGCATCTTCATATCCTTTCAGTATAAGCGTGGACGAACCCTCCTCGGTCGTTTCGATATAGCCGTTCAAAGGCGCATCCGAAGAATCGCAGGCTGCCATGATCCATGCCCAGAACAGCAGCCAGAAATACTTATGATTGATGGTTTTCATGTTTTTTCCCCTGAAATAACAGAAAAGGCAGCGCGTGTACTTATCCCGAAGATATTTCCACCGCTACCTTTTCCATGTTGTCTACTTATTTATTCTTCTTCCGTAGTTTCTTCGTCTCCGTCGTCCGTTCCATCCGCTTCAACAATCTCCAGATTCTTGATTTCCCACGTGGGAGCGAACGTACCGTCTACTTTGTAACGGAATGATACATAGATTGTCTGCCCTACATAATCGCTCAAATCGATGTCGCCCACGTTGACATACGTCCACGAACCACCATCGGCCCTGGTCGGAATCTCCAGCTTGTCCCATTGCGTAGTCTCAACATCTCCGGTATAGCTTGCCGTTACCATCAAATCCAAATACCCGTCGGCTTCGTTGTTGCTCAAGTAATTGATAGCCTCTTCGAAAGTGATAACGGGTGCCGTGGCCCGGCTCAAGTCAACAGGTGTGGAGACGAGCCAGCTTTCCGCCGCATAGTTGCTGCTGTTGCTGTAGGCCGAAGCCGTCCAACCGTAGGAGCTGCGGCAACTCCACACGTAGCTGAGACCACTCAGTTGGATATTCTGAACCGTAAATCCGCCATCATCGCCGCCCAGGAAGGTTTCGGACAGGTAGGTGCTGGTGTTGGCATTGATGTCGTCTCCTTCTTTGCTGAACGTTAACGTGGTGGGGAGACTCACCGGGGTGGCCGCCCAACTTTCGTCCATCGTATATTCGCTGACGGTATACGATTCGTCGGACGATTTGTAGACCACGGCAACCACGTCGCCGGACACGGCATAAGGATACTTCTGTGCCAGGAAAAGCGGGAGTATGACATCCGGAGTTTCCAGGTAGGAAGTACCCACAGCTTCGTACACACTTGCATCAACCACAGCCACGTCGGCTTCGCTTGTGGTGTATTCGCTCCACGAGGAGCCGTCGTAGACGTAAAGCAACGAAGTATTGGCCGGAGAAGCGGTGGCGCGGGTGGCCAGCAAGGCAGCGGACAGACTGGTCGTCGAAGTGCTCAGTTCCACGGATGTAGCCATCGTGTTGACATAGCGGCTTCCACTTACACCGATCGCATAACCGGTGACAACAACCTGCTGCCCGTCAAGAGAAGCATCCACCAGTCCGTCCACCGGGTAAGAGATGCTGCCCGTAGCCGTTTCCGCTCCGGCGATATTCACATTGTAATAGCTGCCACTGATGCTCAGCGTGCCTTCGTAGGTGATGTAAGTTACACGGGGAGATGTCAGGTAGGCATCCATGCCGGTTGCATCCAGGGCCAGGGCTTCGGGATAGGAGAAGGAACCATTGCCAGCCTTTCCCACTGTTGACGTGGCACCGAACTGCATCAGACCTGCATAGGAAGAAGTCTCGCCGGACACGGTCACGATGTCACCTTTCACATAATCGTGTGTTGCATTCAGGTAAACCAATATGGTGCCTGTCCCGTCGCTCAGCAGGAATCCTCTATTGTAGACAGCGGCCACTACGCCTCTGACCTGGTAGCTGCCGGCTTCGGAAAGCGCAACCACACCCACCGGCGTGTATGCCGGTTCTGTTCCGGCCAGTGTGACAGAAGTCGCCATCATGTTGACATAATAGCTATTGGAACCGATCAGATAACCGATGACCGTAACCGTTTCCCCGTTCAGGTCGGAATCGACAATGCCGGCAACCGGATAGGACACACTGCCCTGTTTCGTTGCGCCTTCTACCTCGATGTTATAATAACTGCCGGAGATGGAAAGCACACCGGTGATGCTGACGTACTGTATGGAGGGGTTGTCGCTCCAGGCATCCATTTCCGCTCCGCTCATAACCGTCGGGGTGGGATAGGCGAACGATTCGCTGCGTTCCACAAAGGTAATTTCTGAAGTGTTGGGAAACTGCAACAGGCCGCCATACTCCGTGGGAGAACCGGACACCGTCACTATGTCGCCCACTGCGTAGTTGGGCATGGCGTTCAGATAGACCAGAATGGTTGCTGTGCCGTCGCTCAGCAGGAAGCCCCGGCTGTAGGTAGCCACCACTTCGCCCTGTACGTCATAAGAACCTCCGGCACCGTTGGCTATCACCTGAGAGATGGATGTATAGTCCGCTTCGTCCGACGAACCACCGCCCGTGCTCGGTTCTAAAGCAGAATAGGCAAAGTTGACCACCCGCATATCTCCTTCGGCGGCACCGGATACGTTGCTGCGCAGCAATGAAGGGATGTACGAAACCGTGGAAGGCGAAAGGTAAGAAGCATCCACGTCGTCTCCCCACACCGTTTCATAATCCTGTTCAGTCAAGTCGTAAGCCGAGATGTTCGTGAAATCGGACAGGTAAGCAGATGGTTCCTGATAAAGATTGTAAGTCACGGTGAACAATGAACCGGCATCCGCATTGGGATACTTATCGTTGATGAACGCCGGCAGGTAATCTTCAGCCGGAGCTTCTTCCGTGAAGTAGCGGTTAGTGCCCACGGCTTCCAAAGCAGCCAGGTAGGTGCCGCCTTCGGGATCCTTGGACAAGGCCAGTTCCTGGTTGGCCGCCAGTCCGGCAACGTCAGCGTAATCTGAGTTCACCAACGTATAGGCTATGTTCTTCACATCGGTCAGCGAACTGCCGATATTGAACTGGTCGTTGTATTGATCGTCGCACGCGGACAACACCGGCAGAAGCAACGACAGGTAAACTAATATCTTTTTCATGACTTATTCCAAAATTAGCTGTTTTAGAAATTAACTCTCAGTCTCACACTGTAGGTGCGTCCAATGTTGTAGAATACATATACATTGTCTGCTGTGGCTTCCTGGTAAGTGGTGGTTACGGTAGTATTCGGATTGTATGCTTTCGAGATATACCGGTAGTCAAACAAGTTGTTGATGTTGCCCGAAACTACTGCATTCAGGTTTCCGAACTTGAACTTATAGGAAGCATTCAGGTCGAAAGTATATCCGGCCGGCACCTTCCACGGAGCCAGGATAGCCACCTCGTTGCCCAACGACAGGTTGCTGCCGCTGAACGAGTAGTAAGCATATTTGTTGCCCTCATAGTTCCAGTCCAAGCCCAATCGGATTTCTTTGCTGATGTTGATGTTGGCTCCCGCCGCTGCAGTTGTCTGCGCGGCACCTCCGACTTTGATGCCTTTCAGGTTCAGGCGGGCCCATGCATGGTCTTCAGCCCCCGGTGTCGTGATGGTGCCGTCTGTGGTCAACGCATTGCCGTATTCATCATAAGCATAACCGATGGCATTGCTGTCCCACTTCCAGTCGCCCAGCGAAAGCATACCGGTCAGTTCAAGCCAGTGCGTGGGATATATTTTCATGTCCAGTTCCACGCCTTTGTGCAAAGCATCCACACCGCTCATGTTCATACGGTATTCGGTCTGGTCGGCGTTGTTCAGCGTGCTGGAGCGCGACATGGTCTTATCCATCCAACGGGTATAGTAAGCATTCAGATTGAGTTGCATCCACCTGTTCCGCCATCCGTAACCGACTTCGACAGAGAAAACCTTTTCGTTCTTGGCATCGCGGTTGATGGCATTGCTGGTGGTAGAAGTATAGAATGCACCTCCGGAGAATCGGGGAGCACGGCTTATGTAGCCCAGGTTGACAAACACGTTGTGTTGATCTGTCAGGTTATAGTTGGCTCCTCCCTTGGCTGTGAACCCGACGAAGTTCACATTCTTTGAGCGGGCGTGCGCTTCGTCGTAGTAGTAACGGTCGTAACGCCAGTTGGTGGTGTTGGACACCGACCCAGCCAAGAATGCGGCCAGCTTGTCTTTGTTGTATTCCGCCTGGAAGAACACGCCTTCCTGCACGATGTAACCGTCGTAATCGCGGTAAACCACGTCGCCAACGCCCAACTTCTCGTACCGCCAGTTCTGATAGTTGGCACTGCTGGTGTCGGCGTTGGCGTTGTTGGCTGCCAACACGTCGCCACGGCTGGGGTCCATGTAGTATTCACCTCCATAGAGGTCTACCAGTTCGTTGGTATGAGTACCTTTGTAATAGCGGAAGTCGATGCCTCCGTAGAAGTCTATGTTTTCTCCGAACTTTGTGGTGTACGTCGAAAGCAAACCAAACCAGTTGTGATAGTTCTTCGACTTGGACATGGCCAGCAAAGAACCGTATTCGCTCTCGGCATTGATCTGTTCGATGGCTGCATAGTCGAACGTACCGTCGGCCTTGCGGAAAGTGGTGTTGAGCGTACCGTAGCTGGCACCGTACCAATCGCGGTAAGAATAGGAAGAGAAATCATCATTCGCCTGTCCCGAATAGCCGTAACCCCGACCGATGGAAGCATAGACCGCCGTGCTCAACGATGACTTGTGATCTATTTGCCACTGATGGTTCAAGAAGATTTGCGGTTTGTGATACACGTTGTACGAAGAGCCCGTAGTGGCTTGTCCGTTCGAGCGGTAGCCGAAACTCGGGTTGTAGCGATAGCCGCTGATGCCGTACACCGTTTCAGCTGTCTGCCACCCTTCCAGCGTCAATCCGTCGCTGCTGCTCCGCTGGTTGTGCTTCTGGGGTGCGCCAAACACCATGAATGACAGCTGGTGGTAGGCATTCACCCGTTTTGAAATCTGGAGATAATAGTTATAGGCCTCGTATTCGGCTCCTTGTACATAGCCGTCGCCCCAGCTACGGCCCAGCAACATGTTCATGGCCCAGCCGCTTTTGCTTACCCCTGTGGAGGTTGAGAAGAGCACCTTGTTCATCCCGTCGTTGCCCATTCCGTAAGAGATGAATCCTCCCTTTTCCGCATCAATGCCGCGTGTCACGATGTTTACCGTTCCACCCACCGACGGAGCTGACACCTTGCTGGCACCCAGCCCCCGCTGTGTCTGCACAGAGCGGGCCACGTCTCTCAGTCCGTCCCAGTTGGACCAGTAGATGCCGCCCCATTCCATGTCGTTCACGGGCACGCCGTTTATCATCACTGCGATGTTATCCTGCTCGAAACCGCGCATATACAGTTCGGAGTCGCCATAGCCGCCCCCCTGCTTATTGGCATAGACGCCCGGGGTTGCTTTCAAGATTTCGGGAAACTCTTGCGTACCCAGTTTCTCTTCGATGTACACAGGATCTACTGTTGACATTGCCACGGGGGTCTTGCGTGCGATGGCGATGGAAGAAGTTACCACCACGTCTTGCAACATCACCGCATCCGGCTGCATTTGCAACACACCCAAGTCAACATTTGGTGCGTTGCCGGTGATTTTGCGCTTCAGGTCTTTATATCCTACATACCTTATTAATAAGGTAGCGTTTGGCTCAACGCTTTGGGTAAAATAGCCGTCTATGTTGGTCACCGTACCCTGCGAGGTCCCTTCGACCACAACAGTAGCTCCAATCAAAGGCTCACCCGTTTCTGCATCCACAAGCTGCCCTTTCACCGTAATCTGCGCAAAAGCCGCAGACCCTACTATTGATAGCATGGATATCAACAGTAAATGAATTAGATGTCTTCGCATAAATCTTTTTATAAAAAGAGATTAATTAAACATAGATTTAGATTCTCTTTGCAAATATAAGGAATAATAACCATATTGTATGTTACAATACGGCTAACTTTTTCAGAATACGAAAGCTTTTTTTGTAAGTCTCTCTGTTTTTATACGCATATTTTACTACATTGTAATTTCTATTGAAGCATCTTTTAAATCCGTTAAAGATAGCAAGCCGTGCAGATACGGATTTGCTTTATTTGCCGTTTATCGAGCCTGTTAAGGATTTAGCGACCTTACCCGTCTTTTTTTGTCGAAAAGCTCGCTATTTACATTCCATCCTGTTCACCGGTGACGCTTCACCGGAACACTCATGGAGTGAGTACAATATTTTCAAGTACATCCGTAAAAGAAAAAATATGAATACTTTACCCATAACTACAACTATCAGAATAGTCAAGCAAAATGCTCAAACGGGATACAGGCACGTTGGAAGGAATGCACAATTTCACACAATTTCATTCTGCACAAAGTATAACAAACAGTCATTGTTTGATTATATCAATTTTATTATTTACCTTTGCAACCGGTTTTTAAGGAAGTTTTCGCGGGGTGTAGCGCAGTCCGGTTAGCGCACCTGCTTTGGGAGCAGGGGGTCGCGAGTTCGAATCTCGCCACCCCGACGGAAAAAGAGAGTCGCACAGAAAAACAGGCTTATACTGTTTATAGGCTTGTAGAAGAGGGCAGACTTTTCTTCCGACAGACTCACTTCATGGGCTTGACTGGATTTGACAGCGGGTAGAAGTGGTAGGTAAGCATGCAGTGCGTCGTTGATTGGCACTTAAATCTCAGTCTTCAAAAGATTATCTGGCGAAAACAACTACGCTCTCGCTGCTTAATCGAAGAACAGTAGATTAAAGCTTAATTCCGGTACAAGGTGACTGGAACGAGACATCACTCGGAAGCTGTTGCTCCGAAGCATTCCGGCAAAGTGGTGCAGTCAAATCGGGGATAGTTTGTGGCGGCTCCGCGTCACAGATGAAATTTCAGGGGATAAGGTGCCGGTTGATGGCTTTGGTTCTGCCGACACACGAAAATGTAGTCAAAGATAAGCATGTAGAAAGCTTATGATTTCCTCGTTTGGACGAGGGTTCGATTCCCTCCAGGTCCACGTGTAGAGAGGATGTGTGTTAAGGCACATCCTCTTTTTTCATCATCATACCCACTTATTGCCATCACGCGTCACAACATCCCCATTTGTAGGTATTGATATCCACCGTGAATAGCTCTACCTTTGCTGTCAGAATATAAACACACTGCATGAACGAATCAAGCAGCCTGCTTATAGTAGATTGAATTGTTAGTACATTAAATAAAGACTTGAATATGAAAATTGAAAAAATCGTAGCCCGCGAAATACTTGATTCGCGCGGAAACCCCACAGTGGAAGTGGACGTGACATTAGAATGTGGTGTGATGGGACGTGCAGCCGTACCTTCGGGTGCCTCCACCGGCGAAAACGAAGCATTAGAGTTGCGCGACGGTGACAAGAGCCGCTACCTGGGCAAAGGTACCCTGAAAGCTGTGGAGAACGTGAACACCATCATCGCACCCGCCCTCATCGGGATGTCGGCTCTGCAACAGCGTGCCATCGACCACAAAATGCTGGCACTTGACGGCACGCCTACCAAGAGCAAATTAGGTGCCAATGCCATTCTGGGCGTATCACTGGCCGTAGCTAAAGCTGCTGCCAGCTATCTGGACATTCCCCTTTACCGCTACATTGGCGGGACAAACACTTATGTAATGCCCGTGCCCATGATGAACATCATCAATGGAGGCGCACACAGCGATGCCCCCATTGCTTTCCAAGAATTCATGATTCGTCCTGTAGGTGCCCCCACTTACCGCGAGGGCTTGCGCATGGGTGCTGAGGTGTTCCATGCTCTGCAAAAGGTATTGAAAAGTCGTGGATTGAGTACAGCTGTCGGCGACGAAGGTGGCTTTGCGCCAAAGCTGAACGGTGTAGAAGACGCTTTGGATTGCATCATTGAGGCTATCAAGAAGGCTGGTTACCGCCCCGGTGACGACGTACGAATTGCTATGGACTGTGCTGCATCTGAATTTTGCGTAAAGGAAAATGGAAAGTTCTACTATGACTATACACACTTGAAGAACGGTATGCCCAAAGATCCCAACGGTAAGAAGTTGAGCGACGATGAACAAATCGCTTACTTGGAGGAATTAATCAACAAGTACCCCATTGATTCCATTGAAGACGGTATGAGTGAAGAAGATTGGGACGGTTGGAAGAAACTGACCGACCGCATTGGCAACCGTTGTCAGTTGGTGGGCGATGACTTGTTTGTGACCAACGTTGAGTTCCTGCGCAAGGGCATTGCACAGGGTTGTGCCAACTCCATCCTTATCAAGGTGAACCAGATCGGATCGCTGAGTGAAACATTGGATGCCATTGAAATGGCTCACCGCCACGGTTATACGACTGTTACTTCGCACCGTTCCGGTGAAACGGAAGATGCCACCATTGCCGACATTGCCGTTGCCACCAACAGTGGGCAAATCAAGACCGGATCACTGAGCCGCTCGGATCGTATGGCGAAATATAACCAGCTGCTCCGTATCGAGGAAGAGCTGGAAGACTTAGCTGTATACGGTTACAAAAGAATCAAATAAATCTTTGTAGTGGATAAGTCAATCGAGTAGGAGGAAAACGAAGTAGTTTTCTTCCTACTTTCGTTTTCCGACCTCTCACACCACCGTACGTGCCGTTCGGCATACGGCGGTTCCTTAGTTCTGATGCAATCTGACATATAAATCCACGAGGCATGGGTAACCTTGATGTTTCAGGCGCCCATTACTCATGGCACGACATAATATAGGGCTTCCTGCCGTGTTCCAATATCCGCCACGGGTATTAACCCATTGCCAAGCACGCCACCTGTC
>CAYPUJ010000046.1:0-17690 GCA_964413805.1 uncultured Bacteroides sp.
CCAACGACCCCGAGATTACAAATCACGTGCTCTGGCCAACTGAGCTAAAGAGGCACTTTCAAAAATGCAGCCGTTCACCAATTGGGTATCACGGAAACGGCTGCAAATGTAGGCATTTATTTTTTCACCCGCAAAATTTTAGCGGATTTTATTTGTTTCGTAGCTTTTCTTTGTATTTCACCAGCTGCTTTTCCAAGGCTTCCAGGCTCAGGTCCACGGCTTCTTCGAACGTGTCACACACTTTGTTCGCATAGAACTCGCTGTTGGGAACCAATACTTTCACGCCCGCCTCTTTGTTTTCGGCAGTCTCCGGCTTTACTACTTTTAGCGACACCTCCACTTTCTTTATATCATCGTAGAATCTCTCAAGCTTCGCGACTTTCTTCTGGATAAAAGCCCGCAACTGCTCTGAAGCATCAAAATGAATTGATTGAATTCTTACATCCATAGTTACCTCCGTTTTTTAGGCCCTGGGGTGAGCCTGGTTATACACTTTTTTTAGTTCTTCAAACGTGGTGTGCGTATAAAGCTCCGTTGTCGCCAGACTTTCGTGTCCCAGCAGTTCCTTGATTGCTCCCAGGTCCGCGCCATTGTTCAGCATGGCGGTCGCAAAAGAGTGCCGCAACACGTGGGGACTCCGTTTCTTCACCGTCACCACCTTCGACAGGTATCGCTTCACAAGTTGTTCCACAAGCCCCGGATAAAGCCGTTCGCCCGTCTTCCGCACAAAAAATGCATCCGAGCGCACCGGTACCGACTCATTCCGCACGTTGACGTAGTCCTGCAATGACCGCCGCAACTCTGCATCGAAAGGAATCAACCGCTGTTTGTTTCGTTTTCCCGTCACCTTAATCTGTGAAGCGGAAAAGTCCACATCGCCGTCGTTCAGCCCGATCAGTTCCGCACGGCGCATGCCCGTGGCATAAAACGTCTCGATGATCGTGTGGTCACGGCATCCTTCAAAACCTTCGTCAAACTCCACCTCGTCCAGTAGCCTGTTCATTTCCTCTTCCCTTACGAACACCGGCAGCGCTTTCTTTTGTTTCGGCCCCGTCACTTTCCGTAGCGGGTCGGCTGCCACCAGTCCTTTGCGTAAGAGGTACTTGAAATACGTGCGCACCGAACTCAGTTTGCGGTTCACGGTGGAAGGTGCCTCTCCCTTGTCCATCAACGAAACCATCCATTCACGGACAAGCGTTGCATCCACGTCCTTGTAAGTCAAGTTGCCCTGCTGTTCTTCGCCAAACTTTTGCAGTTCCAGAATGTCGGAGCGATAGGCCGTGACCGTCTTCTCCGAATAGTTCCGTTCATACAAAAGATAGTCCAGAAATGAGTCAGTCATCAGCATGGCTTGTCGTACATCTTATAATTTGATGCGACGAATGTAAGAAAAAGAATTCAATAATTCAAACGATTTCGTGAATTTTAATCCTCGTTCTGGTGAAGTTTCTGCACGTAGATGGCATGTTCTTTCTTAAGTCTCTTGATTACAGACGGTTTGTTGTATTGCTGTCTGCTTCTCAATTCTTTCACAATGCCCGTTCTTTCAAATTTCCGTTTGAACTTCTTCAAAGCTTTCTCGATGTTCTCGCCTTCTTTTACAGGTACTACAATCATTTCTTTTTCTTTAAATATTAAATTGGTTTATAAATCTGCGAATTTGAGCCGCAAAATTACATATACTTTATTTATTTACAAAACTTTCGGCAAAAAAATAAATAAATCTGCCGCGCCTCCACGTCCTTCACGCGGACGGCGCATACGTCTTTTCCAGGCGGCCGGAGGGGTTGCACCGGGCGTAATCACCTTCAATGTCCGGCATTCTTCGGAAAGACAGTTTTCACGTTGCGAAAGATTCTTCTGTTTCGTTGTCAGAATGCGCCTGTTTCGTCGTTTTTGCAAACAACGCATTCTGCTGAAAATACCCGGGCAGGTGTGTTGCTTTGCAAGAATCCTGCATTTATATCCATTTTATAGATACTACTTGGCATATTCATGCGTGTTTTATTCCATTTTTGCCTGTGCGGAGGTTGCGCGATGCCTGTACGGAACGTGAGCGGCACTTGCACGGAGCGCGTTCCGTGCCTGCATGGAGCAACAGCATTGCCTGCATCCATCGGATGCGAAGCCTGTTCGGGACAGAAAAGCTTCCGGAAACTCCCGAAAAACGTGCCTGTTTCTGCTGTTTTGATTGTAAGTATTTCGCTAAACGGTTGTTGTATAGCGGATTGTGAAAATTCGTTTTAAAAATCCGGGCCGTGCTCTTCTTCGTCTGGAAATACGCGATTCTCAGCCCTTCCGGTTGTCAGATTGTCAATTTGTCACCCGGCTTGCTGTCTGCGACTATCCCAAACGTCCCGAACCTCCTCCCAAATCTTCCAATTCTTTCGGTGTCTTGGATTTATGTGTTATCTTTGTGCCCCATTATTAGTAGAACCAAGCGACAAGACACATGGAATCTATATTGATTACGGGAGCCAGCGGTTTCATCGGCAGTTTTCTGGTGGAGGGTGCGCTGGAACGCAACTTCGAGACGTGGGCGGGCATCCGTGCCACCAGTAGCCGGGACTATCTGCAACTGCCCGGCCTGCATCTGCTGGAGTTGGATTTCGGTACGGACGAGGCGTTGGGCAGGCAGCTTGCCGCCCACAAGGAGCGGCACGGACGTTTCGACTACGTGGTGCACTGCGCAGGCGTCACCCGCTGCATGGACAAGGCCGATTTCGACCGGGTGAACTACGGGCAGACACGGCGGCTGGTGGAGACGCTGGCAAGGCTGGATATGATGCCCCGGCAGTTCATCTTCATCAGCACCTTGAGCGTGTTCGGCCCCGTGCACGAGCAGGACTACCGCCCCATCTGCGAGGCGGACACCCCGCGTCCCAACACTGCCTACGGGCTGAGCAAGCTGAAGGCCGAACGCTATTTGCAAGAAACTCCCGGCTTGCCGTATGTCATTTTCCGCCCCACCGGCGTGTACGGTCCCCGCGAACGCGACTACTACCTGGTGGCCAAATCCGTGGCGCGTCATCTGGACTTCTCCGTGGGCTTCCGCAGGCAGGACCTCACTTTCGTCTACGTGCAGGACGTGGTGCAGGCCGTGTTCCTCGCCATCGGGCGGCAGGTGACCCGCCGCGCATATTTCCTGACCGACGGCAACGTCTATGCCAGCAGTACCTTTACCGATTTGATTCGGAAGGAACTGGGAAATCCGCCGGTTCTCCGTCTGAAGTTTCCGTTAGTTCTGCTGAAATCCGTATCTTTGCTGGCCGAATGTGTGGCAAAGTTGCAGGGCACGACCAGCACGCTCAATTCGGATAAATATAAGATTATGCAACAACGTAACTGGCAATGCGACATCACGTCCACCGTTGACGAGCTGGGCTACCGTCCCGCTTACGACCTGGAGCACGGTGTGAGGGAAACCGTTGCCTGGTATAAACAAAAAGGATGGCTTTAGATTTGTTTAAGAAGACAGAAGCCCGCAGGGGCCTGTTTGCGGCCGAGAAAGCCGCGCTGGTGTACAACGGACTGACGTCGGTGTTGATTGTGCTGCTGTTCGGGCGGATGGACCATCCTGTCCAGATGTTGGTGGACAGGGCCATGATTGCAGGCATGACCTTCCTGCTGGTGTATCTCTACCGGCTGGCTCCCTGCAAGTTTTCGACTTTCGTGCGGGTGGCTGTCCAGTTCTCTCTGTTGTCTTATTGGTATCCGGACACTTTCGAGTTCAACCGCCTGTTTCCCAACCTCGACCACGTGTTTGCTTCGGCCGAGCAGTGGCTCTTCGGCGGGCAGCCTGCGGTGTGGTTCTCGCAACGCTTCCCGCAGATGTGGGTCAGCGAGCCGCTCAATATGGGGTACGTCTTCTACTATCCGATGATACTGATTGTGACGGTGTGGTACTTTGTCTGCCGCTTCGACCTGCTCGACAAGTTTTCTTTCATCGTGGTGGGTTCGTTCTTCCTCTATTATGTGGTCTACATATTCCTGCCCGTGGCCGGGCCGCAGTTCTATTTTCCTGCCATCGGCAACGAACTGGTGGAGCGGGGCGTTTTCCCCTCCGTTCACGACTATTTCAACCACAACCAGGAACTGTTGCCCTCGCCCGGATACGAGCACGGGTTCTTCTTCAACCTCGTCGAAAGTTCGCAACGGGTGGGTGAGCGGCCCACAGCGGCTTTCCCCAGTTCCCATGTGGGTGTGTCTACCATCCTGATGGTGCTCTCCTGGAAGGTCAGCAGGCGGTTGTTTGCCGGGCTTCTGCCGTTCTACGTCCTGCTGTGTTGCGCTACGGTCTACATTCAGGCACACTACGTGATAGATGCCATTGCGGGTTTCTGTTCGGCTTTTCTGGTTTATGCGCTGACGGCATGGGTATTCGACCGGTGGCTCACAGCAGGCGGTAGACCCCTCCCACCAACGCCTTGACCACCCCTTTCATTTCCATCTCAAACAGGAGGGCGCTCATGCGGTTCACGGGGATGTTGGTGTTCACTACCAATGTGTTGATGTGCGTTTCGCCTTGTTTCCTCAGGACTTGTGCGACCAGTGTTTCCTCTTGTGTCAGTTCGGGAAAGAGTTCGCGCTGCACGTTCTGCCGTTGCGACGCAGCCCTTTGCCAGCCCATCGCTTGCAGGAAGTCTTCGGCGTGCTGGATGAGGACGGCCTTGTTCTCGCGAATCAGGCGGTTGCAACCCGCCGACATAGCGTCGGTGATGCGTCCCGGCACGGCAAAGCAGTCCCGGTGGTATCCTTCTGCCAGTTCCGCCGTGATGAGCGAACCTCCTTTGTCGCCCGACTCTACCACCACGGTCGCGTCGCTCATGCCTGCCACGATGCGGTTGCGGCTGACGAAGTTGTGCCGGTCGGGGGCAGCCCCGGTGAGGAACTCTGTCAGCAGTCCGCCCTGCGCCAGCATGTCGGCAGCCGTCTTCCGGTGGGCATACGGGTAGATGCGGTCCAGCCCGTGTGCCAGGATGGCAACGGTGGAAAGCCCGTTGGCCAGCGCGGCGAGGTGTGCGTGGATGTCGATGCCGTAGGCCAGGCCGCTCACCACCAGCACGTCGGGACAGAGTGCGGCCAGGTCGTGCAGGAAATCGTTGCAGAACTGCCTGCCGTAGTCTGTGGCCTGGCGCGTGCCGACAATGCTGAGGATGTGGAGGCGGTTGAGGTTGGCGTTCCCCTTGAAGAACAGCACGACCGGGGCATCTTCGCATTCCCTCAGCCGCGAGGGATATGCCTCGTCCTGCAGGGTGAGGCACTTCATCCGGTGCTGTTCCACAAATTCCATTTCTTTTTCCGCCCTCCGGAAAGCGTCCGGGCAATCGAGGGCTGCCACTACCGACGGGTGGATGCCGGGCAGGAGCCGGGGCAGTTCGGTGCGGCGGCGGAATGCTTCGGCGGCACTGCCCAGGCCGTCAATCAGGCGTTTCGCGCCAATGCGTCCGATGCCAGGGCAACGTGTCAGTGCGATGCTACAGATGCGTTCGTCGGTGTTCATGGGGCGGCTTTCATTCGTCAAACAGCACCGTGTCGAAAAGTGCGCTTCCGCCCAGCTTGCCATTGGTCAGGCAGACGGCTTCCACCACTCCTTTCAGGGTCAGCTTGTTGTCGGGCAGGCGGTAGATGTCCTGATAGAACACGTAGCGGATGCCTTCCTTCTTCACGTAAAGCCTGCACGTAAACTTGTCGCCACTGCGCAGGGGCGTCTTGAAAGCCATGCTGATGCGTGCCACCACCGGGTCTACACCCTGCCGGTGCAGTTCGGCGAAGCTGATGCCTTTCGCCAGGAGAAACTCGTGGCGCGTGTGTTCCAGGTAGTGTTGGTAGTTGGCGTTGTTGACAATGCCTTGCAGGTCGCATTCGTAGTCGCGCACCTTCATGTCAAGGGAGAAAATGTATTTGTCTGTCATCTTGTTTTGTCTTCTGTTTTTTGTTCCGTGTCCAGTCCTTTGAACCGTTTTAGTTCGTCCACCGAGACGAGCTTGTACAGCTTGTCGCTGGGACGTATTTTCACTGATTTCATTGAGAAGTGCTCCCCTTTGTGCACGGTGTGCACGGGTTTCAGGTCTACACGCGCCTCCTCCAGGGTGATATACTCGGCTCCCGTGGTGGGGCCAGTGATGAGCAGCTTGTCGCCCACGCTGATTTCGGCCGCTTCCACCAGAAACTCCGCCACGCCTATGTTGGAGAAGTAACGGACGCCCCGTCCCACGTAAATCTTCCGTTCGGTGGCGGCCGAGCCGTAGTTATGGGTCCATTCGCCCAGGCGTTGCCCCAGGTAGTAGCCGTCCCAGAAGCCCCGGTTGAACACGGTGCCCAGCCGTTCGTCCCACGTCCGGATTTTCTCGTCCGTGAAGTCGCCTTCCACGCAGGCACGGATGGCTTCCTTGTAACATTCCACCACGGTGCGGACGTATTCCGGGCCGCGTGCCCGCCCTTCGATTTTGAACACCCGCACGCCCGCATCCATCATCTTGTTGAGGAAATGGATGGTCTTCAGGTCTTTGGGCGACATGATGTATTGGTTGTCTATCTCCAGTTCGGCATCCGTTTCCTTGTCGCGCACCGCGTAGGAGCGGCGGCATACCTGCATACACGCACCCCGGTTGGCGGAACTGTTCATCTGGTGGAGGGAAAGATAGCATTTCCCGCTGACGGCCATGCAGAGTGCGCCGTGGCAGAACATTTCGATACGGACCTCCTTTCCAGAAGGACCGCAGATTTTTTCTTCGCGGATGCGGCGGTAGATGTCGGCCACTTGCTCCAGGTTCAGTTCACGGGCCAGCACCACGACATCGGCAAACCGGGCGTAGAAGCGCAGGGCCTCCACGTTGGAGATGTTGAGTTGCGTGCTCAGGTGTACTTCCTGTCCGATTTGGCGGGCATAGTCCATCACGGCCACGTCGGCTGCAATGATGGCAGAGATGCCGGCCCGCCTGGCTTCGTCAACGATGGTCCGCATGAGGGGGAGGTCCCGGTCGTAGATGATGGTGTTGACTGTCAGGTAGCTTTTCATGCCGTGCGCTTCGCAGGTGCGGGCTATTTCGTGCAGGTCGTCGAGGGTGAAGGTGTTGGACGAGCGGGCGCGCATGTTCAGGTCTCCGATGCCGAAATAGACGGAGTCGGCACCGGCCTGTATGGCTGCGGCCAATGATTCGCGCGAGCCCACGGGAGCCATGACTTCGAAGTCTTGCAGTGAATGGTTTGTCATACTTTGATAAATGGCTTTTCGGGCGCAAAGGTAGACAGAAATATCCAACCGTCTGTGGGCGGTTGTTGATTTTTTGCGCGGGCTGGGGAAGAATTTCCGGCATTGAAACCGGTCTGTCTTGCAAGTGGGGGAGGGGCGAACCGTTTTTTTCCGTATTTTTGCGGCGGAACAGAAAACAGTAAAGATTACGCATGAAGATAGGTCAAACGGACTTGGGCGAGCGTCCCGTCTTGCTTGCTCCGATGGAAGATGTCACCGACCCGGCCTTCCGCCTGATGTGCAAACGTTTCGGGGCGGACATGGTGTACACGGAATTTGTGTCGAGCGATGCGCTGGTTCGTGCCGTCAGCAAGACGGAGCAGAAACTGAACATCAGCGACGAAGAACGGCCCGTGGCTATTCAGATATACGGGAAAGACACGCCGACGATGGTCGAGGCCGCCCGCATCGTGGAACAGGCACGCCCCGATGTACTCGACCTCAACTTCGGCTGTCCCGTGAAACGGGTGGCCGGTAAGGGAGCGGGGGCGGGGTTGTTGCGCGACGTGCCCAAGATGCTCGAAATCACCCGTGCCGTGGTGGATGCCGTGCACATCCCCGTCACGGTCAAGACCCGCCTGGGATGGGACACGGAGCACCGCATCATCGTAGACCTGGCCGAGCGGCTGCAGGACTGCGGCATCGCCGCCCTCACCATCCACGGACGGACACGCGCGCAAATGTACACCGGTGAAGCCGACTGGACACTGATAGGGGAGGTGAAACGCAACCCGCGTATGCACATCCCCATCATCGGCAACGGCGACATTACCACCCCCCGGCGTGCCGGGGAATGCTTCGAGCAGTATGGCGTGGATGCCGTCATGATAGGCCGTGCCAGCTTCGGGCGGCCGTGGATATTCAAGGAAGTGAAACACTATCTGGAAACGGGTGAAGAACTCCCGCCCCTAAGCACCGCCTGGCGGATGCAGGTGCTGCGCCGCGAGGTGGAGGACAGCGTGCGCCTGCTGGACGAGCGGCGGGGAATCCTGCACGTGCGGAGGCACCTGGCTGCCACTCCCCTGTTCAAGGGACTTCCAAACTTCCGCGAAACGCGCATCGCCATGCTGAGGGCAGAAACGCGGGAGGAGCTTTTCCGCATTTTCGACGAAATAGAAGCCCGGTTCTTCGGAGCAAAGGAGGACACGCCGGATTGCCTTGGCTGATGTGCCTGCCGCACGCCCGTCAAAGGTATCATTTGATGTTTTCCCGCAGGCGGGTCAGGTATTTCTTCATGCCTTCCGCGTCTTTGCAGGTAATGATTTCCAGCAGCCGCTTCAGTTCCAGGCGGACGTTCTCCACCTGCGCCGGGGTGCGGGGGTTGAAAAGGATTTCCTGCAAAAGGTAGTCGTCCTCATTCAGCAGGCCACGGGCAATGGCCATGTGCTTCTTGAAAGTGGTGCCCGGTGCCTCCTGGTGCTTCATTACGGCGGTGAATACGAAAGTGGACACGAAGGGGATGGAGAGCGAGTAGGCCACGGTTTCGTCGTGTTCGTCGAACGTGTATTCAAAGATGTTCAGCTTCAGCGTCTGGTAGAGATCCTTGAAGAAGATGCGGCCCAAGTGGTCGCCCTCGGTGATGATGATGGCGTTCTCGTTGCTCAGGTTGCTCAGGCTGGCAAAGGTCGGGCCGAACATGGGATGGGTGGACACGTAGCGGAAGCCGCTTTCTTCATAGAATTTCTTCAATCCCGTTTTGACAGAGGCTATGTCGCTCAGGATGCAGTCCTTGGGCAGCATGGGCAGCACCTGACGGAAAGCTTCAAGCGTGTACTTCACCGTGGCGGCGTTGATGACCAGTTCCGGTTCGAACTCTTTGATTTCGTCCGGCGTGGTGAAGCGATAGGTGTTGTAGACAAAGCGCAGCTGGTGCGGGTTGGTGTCGAACACGGCGGTTTCGTGTTGGAAGCTCAGTACGTCGGTGAAAAAGGAACCCATCTTGCCGGCTCCGAGTATCAGTATTCTCATGCTTGTCCTTTTATTTGTTGATGATTTCCATCTGTTGCCGGACGCTCTCTTCGTGGATGGCTTCGAACACTTTCTTGGCAAAGTCGGCATCCATGCCGCAGAGAGAGGCTTGCGAGCCGCGCTTGTCCAGAATCTCGTTGTAGCGGTCTGTCTGCAGGATGGTCATGTCATGCTCTTTCTTGTAGATGCCGATTTCGCGGGCCACGCGCATTCGTTTGGCCAGTATCTGGATAAGTTCGTTGTCGCATTCGTCTATCTGTTTGCGCAGTTCGTTCAGGTTCTCGGTGGTCTGTGTTTCCTTGCGGATAACGAGGAGGTTCAGGATGTAGTCCAGTACGTCGGGTGTCACTTGCTGGGCGGCATCGCTCCAGGCAGTGTCGGGCGTGCAGTGGCTCTCCACGATGAGGCCGTCGAAGCCCAGGTCCATGGCCTGTTGGCAAAGCGGGGCTATCAGTTCGCGTTTCCCGCCGATGTGGCTGGGGTCGCAAAGGATGGGCAGTTGGGGAATGCGGCGGCGCAATTCGATGGGGATGTGCCACTGCGGCAGGTTGCGGTAAATCTTCTTGTCGTAGCTGGAGAATCCCCGGTGGATGGCTGCCAGCCGCTTCAGCCCAGCCTGGTTGATGCGTTCCAGTGCGCCAATCCATAGTTCGAGGTCGGGATTGACGGGGTTCTTCACCAGCACGGGAATGTCCACGCCGCGCAATGCGTCGGCAATCTCCTGCATGGCAAAGGGGTTGGCCGTGGTGCGGGCACCGATCCACAGGATGTCGATACCGATCTTCAGGCATTCGTAGACGTGCTTGGCGGTGGCAACCTCGGTGGCAACATACATGCCTGTCTCTTTCTTCACTTCTTTCAGCCAAGGCAATCCTTCCACGCCCACGCCTTCGAAGCCGCCCGGTTTGGTGCGGGGCTTCCAGATGCCTGCGCGGAAAATCTTGATGCCCTTTCCGGCAAGTTGGCGGGCGGTGTTCATCACTTGTTCTTCGGTTTCGGCACTGCACGGGCCTGCAATGACCAGCGGGCGGTTTTCGGGTACGCCTTCAAGCTGGATTTTCTCAAGTTCGAGTTCCATGATTATTCGGTGTTTGTTGGTTCTATTGATTGTTATTGTATTGTCGGGTCGTGTACCCGGCGGTTTTGCGGATGCGGTTCAGGGCTTCCTGTAGCCGGTCGTCTTTGCAGCAGAGGGAGATGCGGATGTAGCGTGCCCCGTTCGTGCCGAAGATGAAACCGGGAGTGAGGAATACGCGGGCTTCGTGCAGCACACGCTCGGTCAGTTCCTCCACGTCGCGGTAAGTGTCGGGGATGCGTCCCCAAAGGAACATGCCCGTCTGCGCAGGGTCGTAGGTGCAACCCAAGGCGTGCATGATGTCCTCGGCCAGCGCACGGCGGCGGCGGTAGTTGCGGTTGTTGTCTTCGTACCAGTCTGCACCGGCATTCAGCGCGGCGGCGGCGGCCAGTTGCATGGCGCGGAACATACCGCTGTCGATGTTGCTTTTCACCTTCAGCACCCATTGCACGAAAGTGGCGTTCGAGGCCAGCATACCGATGCGCCAGCCGGGCATGTTGTGGCTTTTGCTCATGGAGTTGAACTCGATGCAGCATTCTTTGGCACCGGGCACGGCGAGGATGCTCAGCGGGTGTTCGTTGAGGATGAAGCTGTAGGGATTGTCGTTCACGATGACCAGGCCGCGCCGGCGGGCGAAGTCCACCAACCGCTCGTACAGTTGCGGAGTGGCGTTGGCACCGGTGGGCATGTTGGGGTAGTTGGTCCACATCAGTCGCACGCGGTCCGTATCCATTTGCTCCAGTTGTTCCCAGTCGGGCATCCAGCCGGTCTCTTCCCGCAGGTCATAGTACACCACTTCCGCACCGAGCAGGCGGCTCAGCGAGGTGTAGGTGGGATAGCCCGGATTGGGCACCAGCACCCGGTCGCCGGGGTTGACAAAGGCCAGTGTGGTGTGCAGGATGCCTTCTTTTGATCCGATGAGGGGCTGAATCTCGGTCTGTGGGTCAAGGTCTACGCCGTACCACTGTTTGTACCACCGGGCAAACGCCTTTCGCAGTTCGGGGATGCCCGTGTAAGGTTGGTAACCGTGTCCGTTGGGGTCGTGCGCTTCACGGCAGAGGGTCTCTATGGTGGCTTGCGAGGGCGGCATGTCGGGACTTCCGATGCCCAGGCTGATGACATCCATGCCTTCGGCATTCATCTGTGCCACCTCTTTCAGTTTGCGCGAGAAGTAGTATTCGCTCACGCCTGCCAGCCGGTCGGCCGGACGGTAGCTCGTGTGGTTGCTATTGGATGCTTGATTTCCCATCTTCGTATTCTCCTAGTATTTTAAGTTGTTTGGTCAGCGGGCTGATGGCCGCTATGGATTGTTTGTATCTCAGCATTTGGTCGAACATGACATCTACGTAGAATTCATACTCCCATTCCCGTCCGATGATGGGCAGCGACTGTATCTTGGTGAGGTTGATGCGATAGAACGAGAGGATGGACAGCACCTGCGACAAGCTTCCTTCCCGGTGGGGCAGTGTGAATACGATACTTGCCTTGTTGGGCTCGTGGGTGCGGTGCCGGTTGAGTTCGTCCACCTGCCAGGGGTCTGCCGTCACCAGGAAACGGGTGAAATTGTGCTTGTTGGTTTCGATGCCTTCTTCCAGCACCTTCATGCCATAGCGTTCGGCGGCAGCTTTCGAGCAGATGGCAGCATGTCCGTGTAGCCGGTCGCGCCGGATAATTTCCGCGCTGAGGGCAGTGTCCTCGGCTTCCACCACCTTGTACTGCGGGTGCCTGCCCAGAAACTCGCGGCACTGCATCAGTGCGATGGGGTGCGAGTTGACCTCGCGGATGTCGTCCCAATCTTCGTCGGGCAGGCAGACGAAACTGTGGGAAATGCGCAGTTTGTATTCGCCTACAATCTGCGTGCCGCTCTGCCGCAGCAGTTCGTAGTTGTGCAGCAGGCTGCCCGCGATGGTGTTCTCTATGGCCACCATGCCGATGATCCGGCTGTCCTGGCGGATGGTGTCGAACACTTCTTCGAACGTGGCGCAACAGATGAGTTCGATGTCCTCGTTTTCGAAGTAGCGGTGTGCCGCAATGTCGTGGTAGGAACCCAATGTTCCTTGGATGGCAATTCGTTTCATGTGTTGTTGTGTCTAACAAAAAATCCCGCTTCCATACATGGGAGCGGGACTCATATCTTTCAGTTAAGTTCTTGTTTCAGTTCTTAAGCGTCACTGTCACTTGACACATACAAACTCCCGCTCTACTTTGTGGCTAAAGTAAAAGTAAAAAAAGAAGCGGTATGCGAAGTTGAATGACTTCATAATTCCTGTTTTTTTATTGTCTTGTCCAATTATGCGGCAAAAATAATGCTTTTCTTTGAAATACAAACGCCGGGAGTACATTTTTTCTGTGATGTCGTCGAAAAAGCCTCCCTCCGGTGTGTCGTTCACACCCCTGTCACCTTCGGTGTTTGCCCGCCGGGCACGTCCCGGCTGTCAAACCGTCCGTCGATCCGTTTGGCTTCTTGCGGGGTCAGTTCCAGGGCACGCTTCATGTCGTCTGTAGCACCGTCCTTGTCACCGGTCATCAGCTTGGCGCGTCCGCGTTCGTGATAGGCTTGGGCGAAGTCGGGGTTCAGCTCGATGGCTTCATCGAAGAGGGCGATGGCTTCCGCAGGCTTGTTCTCGGCGATGAAGAGTCTGCCCAGGCAGAGGAAAGCATTCCGGTTGAAAGGGTTCAGTTCGGTGACACGTCGAAAGTCGGCTTCGGCTTCGCCGGGGGTGGCAGTGGCTTGCTTCACCTGCCCGCGCAGCAACAAGGCATTCTCCGATTCGGGGTCTTGCTCCAGAACGGACTCGATGTCTTCCAGGGCTTCGGCGTATTGCGCCATTTGGGTCAGGACTCTGGCACGCAGCAGGCGGGCTTCCACGTGGCCGTTGGCGAGGGCGATGGCTTGGGTGAGGTGTGCCACGCACATCAGGTTGTCGCCCTGTCCCAGGTCGGCCTTGCCCAGGAGGTAGTGTGCTTCGGCGTTGCCGGCTTCAAGGTCGATGGCCTGCCGGGCGGCTTGGGCCGTGGCGGGGTAGTCTTCGAGCAGGTAGCAGACGTTGGCCAGCGTCAGAAAGGAGGGTACGTGCTCGGGTTCCATCGTGCAGGTATGCTCCAGTTGCCGGCGGGCTTCGCCGATGCGGTCGGCCTGTACCAGTGCGTTCACCAGGTAGTTGCGCGTTTCGAAGTCGTCTTTCAGTTTCAGGGCTTCTTCGAAGCATTTCATGGCATAGTCCAGTCGGCCCATGCGTTGCGCACGCAGTCCGTCGTACTTGAGCACTTCGAAGTCCTTTTGCTGTTTTTTCTGTTTCTCGGCTTCCGGGTCTGCGGGTTTGCCGGAGAAGAACGATGTGAAGAATCCCATAGGTGATGATTGATAATCCAATGTTTATGCGGGGGCAAAAGTACGGATTTATTTTTAATCGCTCAGGCCGGCCGGGCGGAATTTTACGACCGTGCGTGAGGAGGACAGGAAGCAGCTATGTCCCGGCAGGCAGGCGGAAGATGCCGTCGGTGGCAGTGATGCGGCCCTGGTCCAGCAACCGGCGGAGCACGTCGGCCAGGATTGCGTCGTCGGCCTGTACCTGTTCGGCCAGTTCGACCAGGGGCATGGGGCGGCCGGAAGCGAGCAGGCGCAGGATGCGGTCGGGCAGGGTGCCGTCTTGCGATTGCCCGGCTCTCCTGTCCCGTTTGCGTGCCAGGCAGATGTCGCAATGCCCGCAGTCGGTTGAGGCTTCTTCGCCGAAGTAGCGGAGCAGGAGTCTGCTGCGGCAGGTACCGGTGTCGCCGGCATAGGCCAGCATGGCGTGCGCCCGTCTCTCCACCCGTGCCTTGCGCTCTTCGTAGATGGAGGAATCCAGGCGGATGCTGTCTGTCTCCACCCGCTCGCGCGTATATATTATATAAGGTGTACGCCGCCGGGGGATGTAGCTCGCCACGCCCAGTTTGGCAAGCCGCACGAGAGACTCGTACACCTGCTGCCGTGTGAAGCCCGTTTTGGTGGCCAGGCTTTCCTCGCTGATGAAGGCGTAGGCGGAGAACAGTCCCGTGTAGCTGCGCAGCACGGCGCGGATAACCGTTTCCGTCCGTTCGTCTTGCGTGCGCAGGCGGTACAGCTCGTCGCGGCGCAGGGTAAACATCAGGCGGGAGGCGTTCTCCATTTCTTCGGTGTATTCGATGTATCCGGCCAGTGTGAGCAGCTTCAATGCACTGTCGGCAGGTGCCGGGAAATGGCGGAACTTCACGCAGAAGTCCTGCAGGTTGAACTCGCGCACGCAGCCACGTCCGTCGCCCATCGCCATCTGGAAGTAGTATTGGAGGTGTTCGTACACTTTCCGCACATATTCTTTGTCGGGGAAAGAGGATGCCACCCGCCGCAAGAGGGAGGCTTTGTCGCCGGAGCCGTCGTACAGCATCACCGCGTAGGCCCGTTTCCCGTCCCGTCCGGCACGTCCCGCTTCCTGGAAGTAGGCTTCCGGCGAGTCGGGCACATCGGCGTGCACCACCAGCCTTACGTCGGGCTTGTCGATGCCCATGCCGAAGGCGTTGGTGGCCACGATGACGCGGCATTCGTCCGCCTGCCACCGTTGTTGCCGCAGGTCGCGCGTGGCATCGTCCAGCCCGGCGTGGTAGTAATCGGCCGCAATCTGTCCGTTGTTCAGCAGTTCCGCCAGTTCCCGCGCCCGTGCGCGGCTGCGCACGTAGACGATGGCGCTGCCCGGCACCTGTTTCAGGAGGTGGAACAAGGCACGCTGCTTGTCATCGGTGTGCCGCACCACGTAGGACAGGTTCTCGCGTGCGAAGCTCATGCGGAACACGTTCCGTTCGCGGAAGCCCAGCTTCGCCTGGATGTCTTCCACCACCTCCGGCGTGGCGGTGGCCGTCAGTGCCAGTACCGGCACGCCGGGCAGCCACTGCCTCACTTCGGCTATCTGGAGGTAGGCGGGGCGGAAGTCATATCCCCACTGCGAGATGCAGTGGCTTTCGTCCACGGCTATCATGCTGATGCGCATCTTGCGCAGCTTCGTGCGGAAGATGTCGGTGGCCAGCCGCTCGGGCGAGACGTAGAGAAACTTGTAGTTGCCGAAGATGCAGTTCTCCAGCGTGGTCACGATGTCCTGCCTGGCCATGCCGGCGTGGAGGGCCAGCGCACGGATGCCGCGACGGTGTAGGTTCTGCACCTGGTCTTTCATCAGGGCAATCAGGGGTGTGATAACCAGGCACAGTCCCTCTTTGGCCAGGGCCGGTACCTGGAAGGTGACGGACTTTCCCCCTCCCGTGGGCATCAGTCCCAGGGTGTCCCGTCCCGCGCCAATGCTTTCGATGATGTCGCGCTGGATGCCCCGGAAGTCGTCGTAGCCCCAGTATTGCCGCAAGATGCTTCGATAGTCGGGTGTCTGCATGGGTGCGGTTGCTCAGTTGGGCTTGATGTCTTCTATCTGCAGCTGTACCTCGCCCCGCTTGTGGGTGTTCTCTTCGATGGTGTAGCAGATGTCGAAAGAACGTTTCGTCTTGATGTAGCGCACGTGCGAGCTTTGCCCGAAGGCGATGCCGTTCATCACCTTGTTCGATTTGTTGTCCACCAGTTCCAGCTTGATGTGTTCTTGTCCGCGTCCCACCACCTTGCTGGTGCCGTAGTCGTAGACGTTGTGCGTGCAGAACACGGGTTTCACGTTTTCGGGACCGAATGGATTGAACTTCTTCAGGTCGTTGAAGAACTTGGCGGTGATGTCCTTGAAGTCGATTTCGGCATTGATGTCGATGACCGCGCTCATCTGTTCGGGCAGGATGTTGCGCGTCACGAATGCCTCAAAGCGCCTGGTAAAGGCAGGCACGTTCTCCACCTTCATGGACAGCCCGGCGGCGTAGGTGTGTCCCCCGAAGTTTTCCAGCAGGTCGCGGCAGTGCTCGATGGCCTTGTAGACGTCGAAGCCCGCCACCGATCGGGCGGAGCCGGTGGCCAGGTTGCCGGTGCGCGTCAGCACCACGGCGGGGCGGTAGTATATCTCCGTCAGCCGGGAGGCCACGATGCCGATGACGCCCTTGTGCCATGCCTCGTTGTAGAGCACGATGGAGTGCCGGTCGGAGAATCCCTCCAGGTCGGCCACGATGCGGTTGGCCTCTTCGGTCGTGTTCTTGTCCAGGTCCTTGCGCGTCTCGTTGTATTGGTTGATTTGCCTCGCCTTCTCCAGTGCCGTCGAAAAGTCCTTTTCGGTCAGCAGGTCTACGGCTTCCTTCCCGTTCTGGATGCGTCCGGAGGCGTTGATGCGCGGCCCTATCTTGAACACGATGTCACTGATGGTGATTTCGCGGTCGGCCAGTCCGCACACGTCGATGATGGCCTTCAGCCCCACGCTGGGGTTGCTGTTGAGCTGTTTCAGCCCGTGGTAGGCCAGGATGCGGTTTTCGCCCATGATGGGCACGATGTCCGACGCGATGCTCACGGCCACCAGGTCGAGCAGCGGGATGAGGTGGTGGAATCCGATGCCGTTGCTGAGGGCAAACGCCTGCATGAACTTGAAGCCCACACCGCAGCCCGACAGGTGTTCGTAGGGATAGGTGTTGTCGGCGCGTTTGGCGTTGAGGATGGCCACGGCGGGAGGCAACACGTCGTCGGGCACGTGGTGGTCGCAGACGATGAAGTCGATGCCCTTCTCGCGTGCGTAGGCAATTTCGTCCACGGCCTTGATGCCGCAGTCCAGCACGATGACCAGCCCCACGCCCGTCTCTGCCGCATAGTCCACTCCCTTGATTGACACGCCATAGCCTTCGTTGTAGCGGTCGGGGATGTAGTAATCGATGTTCGAATAAAACTGCTGGATGAACTTGTAGACCAACGCCACAGCCGTGGTGCCGTCTACGTCATAGTCTCCATAAATCAAAATACGCTCTTTTTTCCCCATCGCCTTGTTCAGACGTTCTACGGCCACCTTCATGTCGTTCATCAGGAAGGGGTCGTGCAAGTCCGGCAGTTGTGGCCGGAAGAAAGTGCGGGCTTCTGCAGCCGTTGCGATTCCCCGCTCCACCAGCAGCCGCCCCAGAATCGGGCTAATGCCTAATTCCTTGGCCAGCAATCGGCTTGCTTCTATCTGTTCGGATGTAATGGGCAAGTAATTCCATTTGTACGTCATTATATATTGTTTTTCTTTCTTCTTCTTTCGGGTCGGGGCGGTGTCTGGCCGCAGGCCACGGGATAGCGGCGTCGGGCCGTTGTCTCAGTTACGGGCTGCACGCGCGGTGTATAAACCGGCTCAGAGGCAGTTCGTAGCTGTGTTATAAAGGTCATTTGTGGCAGCTTCTTCCCCAACAAGCTGTAAAGTTAGGAAAAACTATTGAGATGACGCACTATCCGGAGAAAATATTCATTAAATAGGCTGAAGAAGGAAAGACCGGAAAGGGCGGCCT
>CAYPUJ010000047.1:0-17629 GCA_964413805.1 uncultured Bacteroides sp.
TTGCCTATATATACGAATATCAGACCGGGAAGGCTGTCAGAAGTGACATCAGTGCTGCTTTGGAACGTCATGAAAACGTAATGACCCTGTTATGCGACTCTTTATATGATTTATTTAATTTTATCCCTGTAACCGACAGTACTTTTTTCTGTAAAGGGTTTTCTCCTGATCTCACACAGCAGTTGAGATTTATGGCCGGCAAATCAGCCGGAACACTTCCTCCTGCCGTGCAACGCCTGAACGAAGCGACAGTGAAAGACGATGATATAAACATTATCTCCACCATTGCGAAAATGAACCATGCGAACGGACGGATTGTAGATATGCCCATAGGCTTGAATTACATCAATATCTATTCACTGGATGGAGACTTCGCCAGAACAGTCTGCATGGGAGACGAACTTTACGATATTCGCGACGTTAAGGCACAAATACGATGGAATCGGCTTTATACATTTGCCGATGTACGTGTGTTTAAGGACTTCTGGGGCGTGGTTTCCATTATGGAAGATATGAAAACCTTTCAAATGAAGCGGAAGAAATATCCTTCTGTTTTGCTGTTTGATTGGGAAGGAAAGCCGTTGGCAGAACTGAAATTGAACCGGTTTATCAGTTCTTTTGACATAGACCTGGCGAACAGGACGCTTTATGTGTTTGATGTCTATAACGATGAGATGTTTTCGTATGACATATCTGAGGTTCTGAAAAAGATATCCTGAGATTATCCGGTCCTTGATTCCACTCATTAGTAGAATTTTAACTGTTGGATAATGTACTTATATGGGATAGAATGAAAAAAAACAGATCTTTCATTTTGTTATTATTGCCTTTCCTTTGCATGTCCTGTTCGCAAGAAAAGAATGATTCTTTTTTGAAATTATTTGAACGGACGGAACCGGTAGCCACTTCGGAAGTGATGCCTGAAGTGAAACAGAATTTGCTGGCTCCAACCGCCTTGTACGCTCAAGGAAAATATTTATTGTTTGCCGAATCCAAATTGGATACCTTGTTAATGCTGTATGACATGGAAAACGAAACGCTTTGTCGTATGCTGAATCGCGGACAGGGACCGTTGGAAGCTATAGATGTGTCTTCTTTGGGTTATGGAGGAACCCCCGAAACGGTTTATGCGCATGATAACCGGGGACAGAATGTTTTTAAGATTTCCCTGTCCGATTCCTTATCCGGAGTAACCCTGAGCAAGGATACCGTCGGATTGTCTTATCTTTGCGCGTCAGTGGCGTTTGATGGAGACATGGGGTTCTTTATGCAAAATGCCGCTTCCAAACGTTTTGTCCGGATTTCTTCCGACAGCCGGTTGGATTTTGGAGATCCGATTGAAATTGAAGGTGTTGACTCAAAAGCTGTCAGTAAAACTTTGCAAGGTCCCTGTGTATTGTCTCCCGATCAAAAAAGGATTGTATGGTTTTCTTCAATAAATGATGTATTTGAGGTATATGAATATTCAGAAAGTGAAGTGAATCTCATAACTTCACGGATATGCTATGTGCCGATGGTGAGAAACGATGGCGCAATAACGCCTAAAGAACACATCGGCGTCCGTTCGTTGACTGCCAATAAAGATTACATTTATGCGCTTTACATCGGAAAATCATTTAAGGAACTTATGCAGCAGGGAGGAAATCCGGGTGCAGCTATTTGCTCTGCGACGATTCTCATTTTTGACTGGAACGGAAATCCGGTCCGAATGATAAAGACAGACAGGGAGATGTTTTCCATTGCCTATTCTGCGCATGACCATTGCCTTTACGGCCTTGCTCTGGACGATGAGGACAATTATTCTGTTTATCAGATAGCTGTGTAAGGTTGGAAAAGATAATAAACAAGATAACCTTATGCAATACCTGAAGCGAAAACGAATGAAGCTCTATGTTGGGATGCTGCTGCTGTTTGCAGTCTCTTCCTGTCATCGCCCTTCCCTATCGGTGGAACAAAGCCTTGACCTGGCCGACACCAACCGGATGGAGTTAGAAGCCGTACTGCTCCACTATCGCGACAGCGGACTGAAAGAGCAGGCGGCACGGTTCCTGATAAGCAATATGCCCGGAACCGTGGCAGCAGACAGCAATGTCCTGGTGAAATACGGGGCTTTCTACCGTTTGTGTGATTCGGTGCGCAGCCTGTATCACGACACCGATGGCGGACGATGGATAAACCTGACAGACAGCCTGTGGCGGCAGTGGAAACCGACCGGCATCGGAAAGGTGGAACTCCTGCCCCTGCTGCACACCGTATCGGCCGGACGGATGATTCGCGAGACAGACCTGGCCTTTCGGGCCTGGCAGGAAAATCCTTGCTGCCGCAACGTTCCGTTTGAGGACTTCTGCGAATACATATTGCCGTTCTGCCGTGGAAGCCGGTTTGTGGTGGACGATGCCCGTACCGTTTTTTATCACCGGAACCGGGATTTGCTGCAGCAGGAGAACCTGTCGGTCATGAATCTGACGGATTCGCTGATGGAACGTTACCGGGGCATCCGCTTCAGTTCCTTCAACGGCAGCAACCCGTCGGCCCTGAGCTGTGCCACGCTGGAGCAGATGGGTGGCGGCTCGTGCAACGACCGCGTGGCATTCAACAGCCTGCTGCTTTCGGCATTGGGCATCCCCGTGGCGGTGGATTTCGTGCCTATGTGGGGAAACAAGGCTGACAGACATTCGTGGAACGTTCTGCCGGTAGACGGACACCATGCTTTCGACCCTTTCCTGCGCAACAACGACTGGTATCACAACCGTCTGTATGGCAATCAGGGTGTCTATGAACTGTACGGGCAAGGAGAATTCCGTGCCCCCAAGATTTACCGGCAGACTTACAGCATACATCTGGAAACTACGTTGCTGAACTGTGGCGTACCGTTGGAAGATATTCCCCCATTGTTCCTGAATTATAAGAAACGCGACGTGTCTGCCGAATATTTCGAGGCCTCCACCGTTTCAGTCACCCTCACCGAGCCTGCCCCCGACAATGCCCGTTACGCTTTCCTTTGCGTGTACAACCGCGAAGGATGGGAACCGGTGCAGTCCGGAAAAATAGAAGACGGTCGTGCCTGTTTCGCCGACATGGGGCGGAACATCGTTTACCTGCCCGCTTATTATAAGAATGGTGCGGTATTGCCGGCCGCGCCTCCGCTCTGGCTGAAGCGGGACGGCACGGTCGTCACGCTCGACGGCACGGGTGAAGCGACGGACAGCCTGCCCATCCGCAACACGGTGCTGGCCACATGAACCAACCGTTTCTATTCGGAGCATCTGGACAGCACCCTTGTCACCGCAGTAGACGATGACGGAACGGAGCGCATGCTTTGCCGCATAACGGGCATTCATCCGTTGCAGCGCGTGCTTCATCCGACAGAGGCCGGCAGTGCGGTGCGCAGGGTACGTCTGCACTTGCCGTCGGACAGTGTGGCATTGGGTGAACTTTCCTTCTACACACCGGCAGGCCGGGTGGAACATCCGCACCTCGCCTCGGCGGTAAAGGCATTGGGAGGCGGACGGCCGGAAAACTGGTTTGATGCTTACCCTGCAACCTGCTTCAGAGCCAGGGTGGAGGGACGGACGCTGGACATCGACCTGGGGCAGGCAGTGGAACTGACGCACATCGGACTGGCTCCTTATGTGATACCGATGATTCAGGCGGGAGCCACCTACCGCCTGCTGCAATGGCAGCGGAATGCCTGGCAACCGTTGGCCGAACTGACAGGCGACGGTTCTCCCTGCCTGGTGTTGCGGCACTTGCCGGGCAACGGCCTGTTCCGCCTGCAGCCGGCCGATCCTTCCCTGCGGACGGGAAAAGAACGCATATTTGTCCATGAAGACGGGGAGGTGGTATGGCTTTAGGCAAATGGAAAGCGAGACTGCTCCGTTGGGGGGATTACCTGGCCAACGGGGTGCTGCTGGCGGCCGGCCTGTTTGCGGTTTATGTGCTGGCCCTGGTGTTTCTCGTGGCCTCATTCCGTGTGCCGAGCGATTCCATGGAACCGGCCCTGGTGCCGGGCGACAACATACTGGTGGATAAATGTGCCACCGGCGCACGCCTCTTCAACGTATGGCAGGCATCGGAACACAAGGAGGTGTCCATCCGCCGCCTGCCGGGCTGGCGGGACTTCAGACGGGGCGACGTGCTGGTGTTCAACTTCCCCTATCCGGGACGGTGGGACAGCATCGCTTTCGACGTGCGCACTTACTATGTGAAACGGTGCATTGCCGTGCCGGGCGATACGCTCGACATCAGCCGTGCGCATTACCGCATCCGGGGACTTTCCGCCCCTGTGGGGAATGTGAAGGCGCAGGACCGGTTGCAACAACTTGTCGGGAGAGGTGCTGCCGAGCAGTGTGGCATCGTGCTGAAGGCATATCCCAACCGCAGCGAATTGCCGTGGAGCATTGTGGAGTTCGGCCCGCTGTATGTGCCTTGCCGGGGAAGCCGCATTCCGCTCGATGCCCGCAATGCCCTGCTCTATGCCAACCCCATCAAGTGGGAACAGGGCAAGCCGCTGACCGCACGGGGCGACAGCGTGTGGATAGGCGACAGCTTAGTGACGGAATACTGCTTCCGCGAAAACTATTACTTTGTGTCGGGCGACTATATGGAGAACTCACGCGATTCCCGCTACTGGGGATTGTTGCCCGAACCCTATATTGTGGGGAGGGCGTGGCTGATCTGGAAATCGGTTGACCCGTTTACGAAGAAAGTCCGTTGGGACAGGGTGATGAAAAGAGTGGAATAACAAGAGAAGAACGACAGAAATGAAATACATCAATTGCTTTATATTGCTTTTTCTTCTGTGTGGTTGCGGCGGCACTGCCGGACGGCACGATTCGCCTTTCCTGCCTTTCGGGCAGGAAAAGGCTTTGATGGCCGGGAAAGTATTCTTCGGTGAAATAATGGCACCGGACTTTCTCATGCTGAAAAGGCATTCCCTTTGGGTCGTCAGCAGCCGGAGCGATACCTTGATTTACCGCTATGCCCTACCCGACCTGAATCTGTCGGGTTGTGGAGGACGGCGGGGACAAGGCAGCGATGAATTTACCGCTTTTCCCATGTTTTGCCGCAGCGCATCAGACAGCCTGTATGTTTGGGGATACACTCCTTTCACAATACGCTGTTTTGACGTAAGTTTGCCCGATTCCGTCCGGTGGAGTCGTGATTGGGAGTTGTCCGCCTACGAGTCTTTCAATCAGATGCATATCCTGGGTGACACGGCTTTGGTATACAGTGACATACCCGGTGATTTTGCGTTGAAGAAGCTCGACCTGAGGAGCGGTGAGGAGTTGGGGCGCATCACTTTTGAAACGGAAACCCACCCCGAAACTTATTATTATGCCAATAGGGGACTGCTTGCTGCCGGCGACAGTTGCCTGGTATATGCTTATCTGTTTAAAAAGCAAATAGATCTGTATGATGCAAAGACGTTGCAACTGCGCAAACGCCTGCGGGATGCGGATGCGGTTCCGCAAATCCGTGTGGGTGATGCGGAGAATACCCTTACCTGTTATGTAAATGTAGTGGCCGGCAGGAAGGCTTTCTATGCATTGTGCCAGGACGGACAGGGAGGTTATGCGCTGGAGGTGTTTGATTATGAGGGAAAGTCCCTGGCCCGTTACACTTTTGATGGCCCGGCTCCGCTTTTGTTTGACGTGGATGAAGATGCCGGCGTGCTCTATGGATACAATCCCGATACGGACGATTGCTTCTTGAAATATAACCTGAATGACTGACGATGAATAAGGGTATGGAGACGACAATATGCAGCCTGTGGCTGTTGGCCTGGGGCTTGCCGTTGGGCATGGTGCTGGTGCCTGCGGCCGGTTTCCCGCCGGGCGAAACAGTGGATCAGTGGATATGGTTGGGTAAGGCCTGGCCTTGGGCTGCCCTCTGTGCCTTGACTGCATGGGGTTTGCAGGAGTGGAAGATAAAGGCCGGAGTCCTGTCTTTCTCCCATGCCTCGCGGCAAATGCGCGCGGGAGCAGCCTGGAGCCTCTTCCTGTTGGGAATGGCAGAAGCCGTATGGGGACTGGCACAACTGTTTGGCTGGCTTCCTTCGGGGCATCCGGGCTATGCCGTGACAGGCTCGTTTGCCAATCCGGGACCCTACGGGGGCTATGTGGCCTTGTCGCTGGCCGTAACCTTTGATGCATACCTCTATCACTCGCGCGAAAACGGACCGTGCATGGGTGAAGCATGGAGGAGAGCAGCCTGTGCCCTGTTGATGGCAGGCATCATGCTGATGCTTCCGGCACTGTCGGCCAGCCACAGCCGTTCGGCATGGATAGCTGCGCTGGTGGCCTGCGGCTGGGCATACATGGTACGGGGCGGGCATACCCGGCTGTCCACCCTGTGGAACCGGCACAGACGGTCGTGCGTGGTTCTTCTGTCTGCTTCTGTCCTGTCTGTGGGTGTACTGGCAATGGGGCTGTATATGCTGAAACCCGATTCCGCATTGGGACGGTTGTTCATGTGGAAGATAACCTGCCGCGCCATAGCCGAAAGTCCCTGGTGCGGCATGAAAGACAACGTGAGCTTTGCGGAAGCCTACAGCAGGGCACAAATGCAGTATTTCAGTACGGGAGGTTATGATTCGTGGGAGGAGCGCGTGGCGGGCAGTCCCGAATGCGCTTTCAACGAATACCTTGACATCCTGCTGGACGGAGGAATCCTGCTGCTTGTCCTGGTGATTGCGGCGGTGGCACTGGCATGGCTGTCGGGAAGAAAACACACGTGGGGGCTGAGAGCCGGACTGCTGGTCGTACTGGTGTTCGCTTTTTCCTCCTATCCGCTTCGTGTGCCCGGCTTTTTCATGGCGGCGGTTGTGCTGGTGTCTGTCCTTATTGCCCCGCCGCGCATGACACCCATCGCCTTCATTGCCTTTGGCCTGGTGCTGTTTTCCGGTCATTTGCCGGAGCATTGGCAGCAACGGAAAGATGATTGCAGGAAGTGGGCGGTGGCCAACATGCTTTATCGCACGGGAGCATACGGGGCAGCCGTCAAGGCATACGAACCGTTGCAAGGGACGTTTGAGAAAGAGGGACGTTTTCTCTACGAATACGGCTATTGCCTGTATAAAACCGGGCAAGACGATTCTGCCACCCTTGTGTTGGAAACTTCCACACGGCACCTGACAGACCCTATGCCCTACAATGTGTTGGGACAGATTGCCATGAGACAGGGTGACAAGGAGGAAGGGACTGCAGCGGAACTCTTTTACGGACAAGCCGAAGACTGTTTCCGCAAGGCTGCCTGTCTGTTGCCCGGCCGGATCTATCCTTACTATCTGCTGGCAAAGCTCTATGCCCGTCCGCACTACCGGCATCCGGAAAAATTTCAGGAAGCATGCCGGAAAGTGCTGCACAAGCCGCCGAAAGTGCAGTCCGCCGCCATCGGCCAGATGCGGGATGAAGTGAAGGAACTGATGAGCCGGATGGAAGAACGGGACTTATGAAACGAAATTCATCGGGAAACAGCCAGTCATTCCGTTAAAAAAACTACATTTGCATCATTATACGAACAAATAAACCAATCGATAATCTGATAAACACAATTTAGGACCATGCAAACATTGACATTGAAACACCTGCTGGGCTGCTGCGCCTTCGGACTGCTGGCCTGCACGGATGGGAAACAGTCTGCACAGGATATTGAGAAAGAGGGTGTGAGCACGATGTTGCCCGAACAGGACAGCGAAGTGACCGTGACTCCGCTGAAGCGGCAGACCTTTTACCATGAACTGGTGAGCAACGGAAAGCTCAGCTCAGCCGATGAGGCAGACCTTTACTTTGAAAAGGGCGGTGTGCTGGCCCGCATTTACGTGAAGAACGGGCAGGCTGTACGCAAGGGTGACAAACTGGCAGAACTGGACAAATTCAGCCTGAACAACGCTACCCGGCAGGCCGAAGCCGACCTGGAGAGTGCCCGTCTGGAATTGAAAGATGTGCTGATAGGGCAAGGGTATTCCGCAGAGGATTCGGCAACCGTGCCTCCGTCCATCATGAAACTGGCCCGTGTGAAAAGCGGCTACGACCGCAGTCTGGCACAATATCAGCTGGCACGGCACGAAGAGGAATGCGCCACGCTGACCGCACCTTTCGACGGAGTGGTGGCCAATCTCTTCAGCAAGCCTTTCAACACGGTGGAGACCGGGAAGGTGTTTTGCACCGTGGTGGGCAGCAGCCGGATGGACGCGGACTTCACGGTGCTGGAGAATGAACTGACGCTGGTGAAACCGGGTGACAAGGTGGTTATCACTCCATACGCGGATGCCAAGGCTCATTGCGAAGGACGCATCACCGAAATCAACCCGCAAGTGGACGAGAAAGGGATGGTGAAGGTGAAGGCGACGGTGCAGGGGCGCAAGGGACTGTTCAGCGGGATGAACGTGCGCGTCAACGTACACCGCGAACTGGACGACAGGTTGGTGGTGCCCAAATCGGCGGTGGTGTTGCGTTCGGGCAGACAGGTGATTTTTGCGTTGAAGAACGGACGTGCGCAATGGAACTATGTGAAGACCGGACTGGAGAACTCCACTTACTATACGCTGGTGGAGGATGCCGATTTGCACCTGCAGGAAGGCGACACACTGATTGTGACGGGAAATCTGAACCTGGCACACGAGGCGGCCGTGGAGGTGAAACAGTGAAAAGCCGGATGCCGCGACGTTCCGATTGCGGAGAATGATTGTATGTTTCATCTGAGAAGCGATTCCTTATGATAAAGTTTTTATTGCAACGGCCCATAGCCGTGATCATGTCGTTCACTGCCTGCTTTATTGTGGGACTGGTGACTTACTTCACGTTGCCGGTGTCTTTGCTGCCCGACATCGCCATTCCGCAGATTACGGTGCAGGTGGAGGGGCAGAATACCTCGGCACGCGAACTGGAAAACACGTTGGTGAAACCGCTGCGGCAGCAGCTCATCCAGTTGAACGGGTTGCGCGAGATGAAGAGCGAGACGCGCGACGGGGCGGGACTGATCCGGCTCAATTTCGACTATGGCATCAATACCGACCTGGCTTTCATAGAAGTGAACGAGAAGATTGACGCAGCCATGAACGGGTTGCCCAAGGATGCCGAACGCCCCCGTGTGGTGAAAGCCAGCGCGACGGACATTCCCGTGTTTTACCTCAACCTGACGCTGAAGAGCGATTCGGCTTACCTGCCGCAGAGCGGGCAGGCCACGCCTGCTTTCCTGGAGTTGTGCGAGTTTGCCCAGAACGTCATCAGGCGGCGCATCGAACAGTTGCCCGAAGTGGCCATGGTGGACATGACGGGTGTGGTGGAGAAGCAGGTGCAGATTGTGCCCGCCCCCGACAAGCTGGCCATCCTGGGACTCTCTGTGGAGGACCTGGAAAACGCCCTGTCGGAAAACAATGTGGAGCCGGGCAGCATGACCGTGCGCGACGGCTACTACGAATACAGCATTAAGTTTTCCACCCTGCTGCGTACCGAGGACGACGTGCGCGACATCCTCCTGTACAAGAACGGACTCATTGTCCGCCTGGGCGATTTCTGCCGGGTGGACATCGTGCCGACGGAAGAAGAGGGCATGTCGATGAGCAACGGCAAGCGTGCCGTGACCCTGGCCATCATCAAGCAGGCCGACGAAAACATGGACGACATGAAGGCGGCGGTCAATGCCACGATGGAGCACTTCAGGCGTACATATCCCGACGTGGAGTTCAGCGTGAGCCAGAATCAGACGGAGTTGCTGGACTACACCATCTCCAACCTGCAGCAGAACCTTTCGCTGGGCTTCCTGTTCATCTGCCTTGTGGCGGTGCTGTTTCTGGGCGATGCCCGTTCGCCGTTCATCATCGGACTGAGCATGATCGTGTCGCTGGTGACCTGTTTCGTGCTGTTCTACCTGTTCGGCACGTCGCTCAACATCATTTCCCTCTCCGGCCTTATCCTGGCACAAGGCATGATGGTGGACAACAGCATCATTGTCACCGAAAACATTTCGCAATACCGCGAGCGGGGCTACAGCCTGCGGCGGGCCTGCGTGGCAGGTACCAACGAGGTCATCACGCCCATGCTCAGTTCATCGCTCACTACGGTGGCGGTGTTTGTTCCGCTGGTGTTCATGAGCGGCATAGCCGGAGCCTTGTTTTTCGACCAGGCTTTCTCGGTGACGGTGGGGCTGCTGGTGAGTTACTTCACAGGCATCCTGCTCCTGCCGGTGCTTTACTACCTGTTTTACGGCATGGACATGCGCCGCCGTTCGTGGCTGTCGCGCATCCGCATCCCCAACCCGCTGAAGGAGCATACGCTGGACCGCTTCTACGACGCAGGGGTGGACTGGGTGTTCTCACACAAGCTCATCAGCCTGCTGTTCTGTGTGGCATCGCTGCCACTGTGTGTCTGGCTGTTCCACTGCATCGGCAAGGAACGGATGCCGGTCATCGACCGCAACGAACTGATGGTACACGTGGAGTGGAATGAAAACATCCACGTGGACGAAAACCGCCTGCGGGTGGAGTTGCTTTTTGCCCGCCTGCGTGACAGGACGGTGGAGCAGACCGCTTCAGTGGGGCAGCAAAGCTACCTGCTGAACAAGGATCGCGCCCTTTCGGAATCGGAGGCCGAACTTTACCTCCGCACCCGTACATCCGAAGAGATTGCTCCCCTGCAAGACTATGTTTACCGGCTGTTGAAACAAAGCTATCCCGAAGCGGTGGTGTCATTCTCGCCTCCGGAGACGGTGTTCGAGAAGCTGTTTGTCACCGGCGAGCCTGATGTGGTGGCCGAACTGTATGCCCGCAACAGGCAGCAAAGTCCCGAAGCCTCCGAACTGCAGGATCTGGAGCAACGCTTTGCCCGGCGGACGGGCACGACACCCACGGGCATTGCCTTTGAGAACCAGTTGAACCTGCGCATCCGCTACGACCGGCTGATGCTCTATGACGTGGAATACACCGAACTCTACCGCACGCTCAAGACGGCCTTCAAGGAAAACGAAGTGGACGTGCTGCACTCCTACCAGCAATACCTGCCCATCAGCATCGCGGGCGAGGAGCAGACCGTGAGCGAGGTGCTGGCCACCACACTGGTACGCACGCAGCCCGACGATGACGACGGGACGGTGAATTATGTCCCCCTGGCCGAATTGGTGGAACTCTCCCACTCGCAAGACCTGAAAACCATCACAGCCGGGCGCAGTGGCGAGTATATCCCCTTCGAGTTTTACAACGTGGACGATGCTCCTGCCCTGATGGAGGGAGTGAAGGAAGTGGCCGATGAGACGGGAATGTGGGACACGGTCTTTTCGGGCAGTTTCTTCTCCAACCGGCAGATGCTGGACGAACTGGTAATCATACTGATGGTGTCCATCCTGCTGATGTACTTCATTCTGGCCGCCCAGTTTGAGAGCTTCCTGCAGCCGCTCATTGTCCTGCTTGAGATACCGGTGGATGTGGCCTTTGCCCTGGCACTGCTGTGGGCGTGCGGGCATACGCTCAACCTCATGTCGGCCATCGGCCTGATAGTGACGTGCGGCATCATCATCAACGACTCCATCCTGAAGCTCGATGCCATCAATGAGTTGCGCAAGGCGGGTGTTCCCCTGTTGGAGGCCATCCATGAGGCGGGACGGCGCAGGCTTCGCCCCATCATCATGACATCGCTCACCACCATTCTGGCAATGGTACCCCTGCTGTTCTCGTTCGACATGGGTTCGGAGCTTCAGAAACCCCTCTCCATCGCCATGATCGGTGCCATGGTCATGGGAACGGCTGTCAGCCTGTTTGTCATCCCACTGGTGTACTGGTACATCTACCGGAAACACGATGTAACCGTCCAATAACCTGTCCAACCTAAAAATGAAACTTTACAATATGAAACCTCTTTTCCATCTCCTGAACATCGGCCTGTGGGCATTGGCAGTCGCACAGCCCCTCTCAGCGCAGCAGACCCTGACACTGGACCTGCAGCAAACCATCGCCCTGGCCAACGACAGTTCCCTCCAGGCGTTCCGCAACCGCAACATGTACCTGACCGGCTACTGGGAATACCGCAGCTACAAGGCCGAACGCCTGCCAAGTCTTACGCTGAACCTGGTTCCCGCGCAGTATTACCGCGATATCGTGCGCCGTTACGATTCGGGGGCCGACATCGACGTGTACCGCACCCAGCAGTCGTTTTACGCTTCGGGCAACCTTGCCATCGAGCAGAACTTCGACCTCACCGGCGGTACTTTCTCCATTGACACCGAACTGGGATTCATGCGCAACTTCGGCAGCAGCAACTACACCCAGTTTACCAGCGTGCCCATCCGTCTGAGCTATACCCAGTCGCTGGTGGGCTACAACGCCTTCCGCTGGGAACGCAAGATTGAGCCGCTGAAGTATGAAAAGGTGAAAAAGGAATATCTTTACAACACCGAAGAACTCTCCATACAGGCCGCCACCTACTTTTTTGACTTGGCCATGGCGCAGGTGGAATATGACATGGCACGCGACAACCTGGCCTCTACCGACACCCTCTATTCCATCGGCATGGAACGGCAAAAGATAGCCTCCATCAGCCAGGCCGAACTGCTGACACTGAAGCTCGATGCCGTGAACGCCCGCAACACCCTCCGCACCAAAGAGAGTGCCCTGAAACGGGCCATGTTTTCACTGGCTTCATTCCTCAACCTTGATCAGAATACGCAGATACGCCTCAGTCTGCCGGGACGGCCGCCCATCGTGGACATCTCCGCCTCCGCCGCCCTGGCTGCCGCCCATGCCAACAACCCCACGCTGCTGGAGCTGAAGCAGGACATCCTGGAAGCTGAGCAGGAGGTGAACCAGACCAGGGTGGAGTCGCGTCTCTCTGCCAGCATCAGTGCCAGCGTGGGCTTCAACCAGGTGGCCGAAAAGTTTGCCAATGCTTACCGCAACCCCACGGAGCAGGAAATGGTGCTGATCAGCCTCTCCATCCCCCTGGTGGACTGGGGCGTGCGCAAAGGCAAATATAACATGGCACGCAACAACCTGAACGTGGTACGTACCTCGTCGAAGCAGGACGAAATCAGCCTGGAGGAGGAAGTCATCATGACGGTGAACGACTTCAACATCCAGCAGGATCTGGTGGTGAGTGCCGAAGAGGCCTTGGATCTGGCCATCCTGGCCTACGAAGAAACGCGCGAACGCTTCATCATCGGCAAGACCGACATCAACAGTCTGACGCTCTCGCTCAACCGTCAGCAGGAGGCGCAGCGCAACTACATCTCGGCCTTGCAGGATTATTGGCTGAACTACTATAAGATCCGCAAGCTCACCCTGCACGATTTCGCTTCCGGTTTCTCCCTTTCCGAGAAGTTCGACTACAACACCCTGTTTTAAGCATCCCATAATCTGACAATGCACTTGAATACGATTTGTTTAGCATTTTCCTGCCATGCGTGATACTACTTCTTCAAAGGCCATAGGACATTCGTCTGCTTTCACGGTCATCGTCACCTTCGTTTGCCTGGCATTGGTGGGGCTGGCTTTGGTGCCGCTCCTGCCGGTCAAACTCAGCCCGTCGCGCACACTGCCCGGGTTTACGATCAGTTTCACCCTGCCTGGTGCATCGTCGCGTGTCGTAGAGACGGAAGTAACCGGGAAACTCGAAGCGATGCTGGCCCGCATCCGGGGCGTGAAGAGCCTGAAGTCAACCTCGGCCAACGGCTCCGGGCGCATCGATGTGGAGTTAGACAAACATGCCGATGTGGACATGGCCCGGTTCGAGGCTGCTACCGTGGTGAGGCAGGCATGGAGCGACATGCCTGCAGGCATGACTTATCCCTCCCTGCAAATGCGTACCCCCGATGCCGAAGCGTCCCGTCCCTTCATGGCCTATACACTGAATGCCCCGTCCACGCCCGTGGTCATCCAGCAGTATGCAGAAGAACACATCAAGCCCCGCCTGGCTGCCTTGCCCGGTGTCTACAAAGTGGAGGTGAGCGGTGCCACCCCGATGGAGTGGAGGCTGACCTACGACAGCGAACAGCTGCTCGCCTTGGGCATAACACCGGATGACATCAGCCGGGCCGTGTCGCAGTATTACACCGAGGAGTTCCTGGGCATACAGCCCGTGGAGGACGGGCAAGGCAGGATGCGGCGCATCCGTCTGGCCTTGATGCCACCGCCCGGAATGAAAGAGGATTTCCGTCCCGAAGCCATCATTGTGACCAATGCCGACGGGCGGCTGATCCGTTTGGACGAACTGGTGACTGTGCAGCACATCGAGGAAGAACCGCAAAGCTATTACCGCATCAACGGCCTGAACTCCATCTATCTCTCCATCACGGCAGCCGAAACCGCCAACCAGTTGAGTCTGAGCAAGGACATCCTCCGTGAGGTGGAAACCATACAGGCCGGGCTGCCTGCCGGCTATGAAATGCACGCCAGCTACAACGCTACCGAATACATACAGGAGGAGTTAAATAAAATTTACTTCCGCACCCTGTTCACGGTGCTCATCCTCATCTCCTTTGTGTGGCTCATCAGCCGGAGGTGGAAGTATCTGTGGCTCATCGTGTCGTCTTTGGCGGTGAATGTCTGTGTGTCGTTCATCTTCTTCTATCTGTTCGGGCTGGAGATACAGCTCTATTCGCTTGCAGGCATTACCATTTCGCTCAACCTGGTGATAGACAGCACCATTGTTATGGCCGACCACATCCTGCACCGGCGCAATCTCAAGGCATTCATGTCGGTGTTGTCGGCCACGCTGACCACAATGGGTGCGTTGGTCATCATCTTTTTCCTTGACGAGAGAATACGGCTCAACCTGCAGGACTTTGCGGCGGTGGTTATCATCAGCCTGGCGGTGTCGCTCATGGTGTCTCTCTTCTTTGTGCCTGCCATGATGGACAAACTGAAGATGCGCGGGCGCAAGCCGGGCAACAACCGGCTGACACGGATGCAGAAACGGCTGGCCGTGCGGATAGGCCACTGCTATGCCCGCTTTATTGCCGTCTTGCAACGCAGGCGGTGGCTGGCGGTGACGGTGCTGGTGCTGGCGTTCGGCCTGCCCGTGTTCATGCTGCCCGAAAAGTTGGAAGGTGAGGGACGGTGGGCACGCTTCTACAATGAGACATTGGGCTCGGCCACCTATCGGGGCAACATAAAGCCTGTTGTGGACAAGGTTCTGGGCGGTACGCTACGCCTGTTTGTGGACAAGGTGTACGAAGGCAGCTACTTCACGCCCAATGAAGAGGTGGTGTTGTATGCCAATGCCAACCTGCCCAACGGGAGCACCCTCGACCAGATGAACACGCTGATAAAGCGCATGGAAGTGTATCTGAGCGGTTTCCCGGAGATCCGCCAGTTTCACACCTCCATCTACAATGCCCGCCAGGCTTCTATCTCCGTTTATTTCAAGAAGGAGTACCAGAACTCATACTTCCCCTATACGCTGAAATCGAACATGGTGAGCAAAGCCTTGGAATTGGGAGGCGGAAGCTGGAGCATCTACGGCCTGCAGGACCAAGGTTTTTCCAACGACGTGCGCGAATCGGTGGGCTCCTACCGCATCCGCCTTTTGGGTTATAATTACGACGAACTGTATGCCCAGGCCCGCAGGTTGCGCGACCTGCTGATGTCGCACCGGCGCATCCGGGAAGTTTACATCAACTCGGCTTTCACCTGGTGGAAGGACGACTACGAAGAGTTTTATTTCGACCTCGACAAGCGGCGCATGGCCGAAGAAAACATCTCCGCCCAAACCCTCTTCAGCGGGGTGCAGCCGGTGTTTACCCGCAACCGGATCATAGGGAGCATCAGCACCGGCCAAGGCACCGAAAACCTCAAACTTTCTGCCCGGCAAGCCACCGATTACGACGTTTGGTCCATGCAATACTCCCCCTATGGCGCGACGGATGACAAATCCTACAAACTGTCGGACCTGGCCACGATGGAAAAAGGACAGATGCCCCGTGAAATTGCCAAGGAAAATCAGCAATACCGCCTCTGCGTGCAGTATGAATACATCGGTTCCTACAACATGGGGCGGAAAATACAGGAAAGTGACCTGAAGGAATTCAACAAGCAACTGCCTGTGGGCTACATTGCCGAGGCAGACAACCAGTACTGGGGTTGGGGGGACGGAAACGGGAGGCAATACTTGCTGCTACTGTTGGTCATAGCCATTATATTTTTCACTTCAGGCATTTTGTTCAATTCGTTGAAGCAGCCGTTGGCCATCATATTCATCATACCGGTGTCCTACATAGGAGTGTTCCTTACGTTCTATCTCTTCCACCTGAACTTCGACCAGGGTGGTTTTGCTGCCTTCATTCTGCTGTGCGGCATCACGGTGAACGCAAGCATTTACATCCTCAATGAGTTCAACAACATCCGCCGGCGTTTTCCACGCCTTTCCCGCATCCAGGCCTACATCAAGGCATGGAATGCCAAGGTGGTGCCCATCTTCCTTACGGTGACATCCACTTGCCTGGGTTTCATCCCCTTTATGGTGGGTACGGGTGGACGCGAAGCCTTCTGGTTTCCGCTGGCGGCGGGCACCATAGGCGGGCTGATCATGTCGGTATTAGGCATTTTCTTCTTCCTGCCGGTGTTTTGCCTGAAAAGGGAAAAGAAGAGAAACGGTTGAGGGGAGACATCTGTCCTGACATATACTGATAATCAGACATCTACAAGCCTCTTACGGGATGCCTGCATGGAGCGCGTTCCACACCTGTACCGAACGCGCTCCATACCTGTACCGAACAAACGGATTGCAGGTACGGAACGTGCTCCGTACTTGTACGGCGCAAACGGTTTACCGGACGAACCATTTTTTCAGACTTATTGCATAACATTGCCGTTTCCGGCCGGCACTCCGCCCGCTTTTTTGTGCTAACTTTGTCCGTTGATAAAAGACTTTATTATAAACCTCAAAAAAATACAGAGCGTATGAAACAGATGAAAATAGCGACATTGACGCTGAGTGCCGCCCTCATGCTGAGCGGTTGCGGCACAATGAACAATACGACAAAAGGCGGCGTAATCGGCGGCAGTTCGGGTACAGTGGCCGGAGCCATCATCGGCGGTCTGGTCGGCAAAGGGAAAGGTGCCGCTATCGGCGCAGCAGTGGGTGCGGTAGTGGGTACCGGTGCCGGTGTGGTGATTGGCCGGAAGATGGACAAGAAAGCCGAAGAAGCGGCCAGGATTGAGGGGGCGCAGGTGGAAACCGTGACCGACACCAACGGGCTGACTGCTGTCAAGGTATCTTTCGATTCGGGCATTCTGTTTGCTTTCAACTCATCGACCCTGAGCAATGCATCGAAGGCTTCCTTGCGTGAACTGGCCAGAATCCTGAAAGACGATCCGACCACGGACATTGCCATCATCGGACATACCGACAAGGTGGGGACTTATGAAGCCAACATGAAAGTGTCGAGGGAACGCGCATACTCCGTGGAGAACTACCTGCAAGACTGCGGTGTGTCGCCCGCACAATTCCAGCAAGTGGAAGGCGTGGGCTACAACGAATATGACGAAAGCCTCAGTGCCGAACAGAACCGACGGGTGGACATCTATATGTATGCCAGCGAGGAAATGATAAAGGCCGCCGAAGCAGAAAGCTGACGCAAATGCATACGCGCATCACTCCTTAAACCATCAGGAAGCGGGCGGGAATCCCTTCATCGGGGA
>CAYPUJ010000048.1:0-17534 GCA_964413805.1 uncultured Bacteroides sp.
ACTTCACGTGGTTGGAGCGTATTTTTGCCACGGCAAGGTTGTCCGCAGCGATGCCTTGCACAGGACGAATCTGTGCCTTTCTTCCTGCATACATATAATGGGTTTCCGGGACACAGGCACGGAGCGTGCTCCACACCTGTACCGAACAAACGGATTGCCTGTACCGAACACGTTCCGTGCCTGTGTCCCGGTCTTTGCTTTCTGTATCCCTGTGTCGGAAGAACGGATTGCGGCGGCATTTGAGGCCGTCCCGGCAAATAAATCGTCTTGTTTTTTGATAAATGAAAGAATAACACTAATTTTGTCCCCCCGATTCGGGAATGGAATTTATAGAATGTATATCAAATAAATAAATGTCAGAATGAACGTTTCATTACAAAACATTGACAAGGTGAGTGCGCTGCTTACCGTGAAACTTGAGAAAGCCGATTATGAAGAAAAGGTGGATAAATCGTTGAAGCAGCTTCGCCGCAAGTTGCAGATGCCGGGATTCCGCCCGGGCATGGTGCCCGCCAACCTCGTGAAGAAGATGTACGGCAAGTCGGTTTTGGCAGAAGAAGTCAACCGCTTGCTGGGCGAGTCGGTGAACGGCTACATACAGGACAACAAGGTGAAGATGCTGGGCGAACCGCTGCCGAACGAGAAGCAACAACAGATAGACTTCGACACGATGGACAGCTTCGAGTTTTTGTTTGACATCGCGTTGGCTCCCGAGTTCAGTATCGACCTGAGCATGGACGACAAGGTAGACTACTATACAATCGACATCACCGACGAGATGGTGGACAAGCAGACGGAAATGTACGCGCGGCGTAACGGCAAGTTTGAAAAGGTGGACACGTATGCCGACGGCGACATGATGAGGGGTGTGCTGGCCGAACTGGACGAAGAAGGAAATGCGAAAGAAGGCGGCATACTGGTGGAAGACGCCGCGCTGATGCCCTCCTACATGAAGAACGACGAACAGAAGGCTGTTTTTGCCAACGCCAAGGAGAACGACGTGCTCGTATTCAACCCTGCCACCGCCTGGGACGGCAACGCCGCCGAACTGGCTTCGCTCCTGAAGATTGAGAAAGAGAAGGCTGCGGAGGTAAAGGCCGACTTCAGCTACCGGGTGAACGAAATCAGCCGCTTCATGCCCGGCGAACTGAACCAGGAAATCTTCGATGAAGTGTTCGGCAAGGACGTGGTGAAGACCGAAGAAGAGTTCCGCGCCAAGGTGAAAGAGTCCATTGCGGCTCGGTTTGCGATGGACAGCGACTACAAGTTCATGCTGGATATGCGCGACATGCTGATCAAGAAAGTGGGTCAGCTGGAGTTCTCGGAATCACTGCTGAAGCGTCTCATGAAAGCGAACAACCCGGACAAGGAAGACAGCTTCATCGAAGAGAACTACGCCAAGAGCCTGGAGACGCTGACCTGGCAGCTCATCGAAGAGAAGCTGGTGGCTGCCAACGGCATCAAGGTGGAACAGAGTGACATCATGGCTATGGCCGGGGAAACTGCCCGTGCACAGTTCGCACAGTACGGCATGTTGTCCGTGCCCGACAACCTGCTGGACAACTATGCCAAGGAAATGCTGAAGGAGAAGAAGAATGTGGACGAAATGGTGGCACGTGTGATTGAGAGAAAACTCTCGGCCGCGCTGAAACAGCAGGTGACGCTGGAAAACAAGAACATTTCGCGGGAAGACTTCAACAAGATGTTCCAGTAAACAACCGCAGGCTGTGCCTGTAGAGAGCACAGTCCGGAATTCATAAAGGAAAACACAGAGTTTGACGAATGATAACTCTGTGTTTTTTTGTGGCTCTGTGTTCTTTTTTGTTTCTTTGCACCCACATTTATCCAAAACAGCAAGTACAGTATATAAATAGTATATATAAGTAAACAGTATATATAAGAAAATACAGTAAACATGGACGATTTCAGAAAATACGCAACCAAGCATTTGCACATGAACAGCCTGGTACTGGACGACGTAATCAGGTCGCAAGCCGGTTATCTGAATCCTTACATCCTGGAAGAACGCCAGTTGAACGTGACCCAACTGGACGTGTTCTCCCGCCTGATGATGGACCGCATCATCTTCCTCGGCACGCAGATAGATGACTATACTGCCAACACCCTGCAGGCGCAGTTGCTCTATCTGGACTCGGTGGATCCCGGCAAGGACATCTCCATCTACATCAACTCTCCCGGCGGGTCCGTCTATGCGGGACTGGGCATATACGACACCATGCAGTTCATCACCAGCGACGTGGCCACCATCTGCACCGGCATGGCTGCCAGCATGGCTGCCGTGCTGCTGGTGGCGGGAGCCGAAGGCAAGCGTTCGGCACTGACCCACTCGCGCGTGATGATTCACCAGCCCATGGGAGGTGCGCAGGGACAGGCTTCGGACATCGAAATCACGGCACGCGAAATCCAGAAACTGAAGAAAGAACTCTACACCATCATAGCCGACCATTCGCACACGCCCTTCGACAAGGTGTGGGCCGACTCCGACCGTGACTACTGGATGACGGCACAGGAGGCCAAAGACTATGGCATGGTAGACGAGGTATTGACAAAGAAATAAGCAATGGCAGACTCAAGACGAAAAAACAGGTGCAGCTTCTGCGGGCGCACGGAGGACGAGGTCGGCTTCCTGATTACGGGACTGAACGGCTTCATCTGCGATTCGTGCGCGACACAGGCTTATGAGATAACCCAGGAGGCCATGAAGACTTCCGGCAAGGAGAAGACACTAAACCTCCAGGAACTTCCGAAGCCGTTTGAAATCAAGAATTTTCTGGACCAGTACGTCATCGGGCAGGACGATGCCAAGCGTCATCTCGCCGTGTCGGTCTACAACCACTACAAGCGGCTGCTGCAACACGACACGGGCGACGACGTGGAGATAGAAAAGTCGAACATCATCATGGTGGGCAGCACGGGTACGGGCAAGACGCTCCTGGCACGCACCATCGCCAAGCTGCTGAACGTGCCCTTTACCATTGTCGATGCCACGGTGCTGACCGAGGCCGGCTACGTGGGCGAGGACATTGAGAGCATCCTGACCCGCCTGCTGCAGGTGGCCGACTACAACGTGGCCGAGGCAGAACGGGGCATCGTGTTCATTGACGAAATCGACAAGATTGCCCGCAAGGGCGACAATCCTTCCATCACCCGCGATGTCAGTGGTGAAGGCGTGCAGCAGGGACTGCTGAAACTGCTGGAAGGCTCGGTGGTGAACGTGCCCCCGCAGGGAGGACGCAAGCACCCGGAGCAGAAGATGATTCCGGTGAACACCAAGAACATCCTGTTCATCTGCGGCGGTGCCTTCGACGGCATCGAGAAGAAGATAGCCCAGCGGCTCAACACCCACGTGGTGGGCTACAATGCCGTGCGCAACACGGCTGCCGTGGACAAGGACAACATGATGCAGTACATCGCCCCGCAGGACCTGAAGGCTTTCGGGCTGATTCCCGAAATCATCGGGCGTCTGCCGGTGTTGACCTACCTGAACCCGCTGGACCGCACGGCCTTGCGTGCCATCCTGACAGAGCCTAAGAACTCAATCATCAGGCAATACGTGAAACTGTTGGAGATGGATCACGTGAAGTTGTCCTTCGAGGATGCCGTGTTCGAGTACATCGTGGACAAGGCCATCGAGTATAAGCTGGGGGCACGCGGACTGCGCTCCATCGTAGAGGCTATCATGATGGACATCATGTTCGAAATCCCCTCGGAACAGAAAGAAAGCTTTGTCGTGACGCTGGATTACGCCCGGCGGCAACTGGAGAAGGCCAATATAGCCCGGCTGCAAAGTGCTTAAAATCAGGATGTAGCTGTGATGGTATAATTTTTTTTCAATTCCGGCTGAAAAATATTCGGCGGATTATGCATGAAATTAAAGAACTTGTTTATAACTTTGTTAACCCCCTTTGTTGTAAAAAGGCGGGGAAAGTCCCCATGCAACCGGTAACTATTAAACAAGCTAATGAATCATGACAGGGAAGAAGATTAATTTGACAGAGCAGCTGAAGAAGCACTTCGGGTTCGACACGTTTAAGGGAAATCAAGAAGCTATCATGCAGAATCTGCTGGCAGGCAACGATACCTTTGTACTGATGCCTACCGGAGGCGGGAAATCTTTGTGTTACCAGCTTCCTTCCTTATTGATGGAGGGAACGGCCATTGTAATATCTCCTTTGATTGCCTTGATGAAGAACCAGGTGGATGCGATGCGCAACTTCAGTGAGGAAGACGGAATCGCCCATTTCATCAATTCTTCCCTGAACAAGAGTGCAATCGAGCAGGTGAAGTCGGACATCCTCCACGGCAAGACCAAGTTGCTGTACGTGGCACCCGAGTCGCTGACGAAAGAGGAGAACGTGGATTTCCTGAGGACTGTGAAAATCTCTTTCTATGCGGTCGATGAGGCACACTGCATATCCGAGTGGGGGCACGACTTCCGTCCGGAGTATCGCCGCATCCGCCCCATCATCAATGAAATCGGGAAAGCACCGTTGATTGCATTGACCGCAACGGCCACCCCGAAAGTGCAGCACGACATCCAGAAGAACCTGGGGATGACGGAGGCGAAGGTGTTCAAGTCGTCGTTTAACCGGCCGAACCTTTACTACGAGGTACGTCCCAAGACTGTCAACATCGACAAGGATATCATCAAGTTTATCAGGAACAATCCGGAGAAGTCCGGCATCATCTATTGCCTGAGCCGGAAGAAGGTGGAGGAACTGGCCGAAATCCTGCAGGCAAACGGCATCAATGCCAGACCCTACCACGCCGGCATGGATTCCGCCACGCGCACGCAGAACCAGGACGACTTCCTGATGGAGCGCATCGACGTGATTGTGGCCACCATCGCCTTTGGCATGGGCATTGACAAGCCCGACGTGCGTTTTGTCATCCATTACGACATCCCGAAGAGCCTGGAAGGGTACTACCAGGAAACGGGACGCGCCGGACGGGACGGCGGGGAAGGCAAGTGCATTACTTTCTATACAAACAAAGACTTGCAGAAACTCGAGAAGTTCATGCAGGGAAAACCTGTGGCAGAGCAGGAAATCGGCAAACAGCTTCTGCAAGAAACGGCTGCTTATGCCGAGTCTTCCGTGTGCCGTCGGAAAATGCTGTTGCATTATTTTGGCGAAGAGTACACGCAAGACAACTGTGGAAATTGTGACAACTGTTTAAATCCTAAAAAACAAGTGGAAGCTCAAGAACAATTGTGTACCGTCATTGAGACTATATTGGCGGTGAAAGAAAACTTCAAATCGGATTATATTATAGACATCATACAAGGCAGGGAGACCACGGACGTACTGGCGCACATGCACGAAGAACTCGAAGTATTCGGGGCGGGCATGGGTGAAGAGGACAGGACGTGGAACGCCGTCATCCGTCAGGCACTGATTGCCGGTTATCTGAGCAAGGACGTGGAGAACTACGGCCTGTTGAAGGTGACGGATGCCGGGTTGAAATTCCTGAAGCGTCCCACATCTTTCAAGATTGTGGAAGATGTCGATTTCGAGGAAATGGAAGAGGAGGCTCCCATGCGCGGTGGAGGAGCGTGCGCGGTAGACCCCGTGCTCTACTCCATGCTGAAAGACTTGCGCAAGAAACTGTCCAAACAGTTGGAGGTGCCGCCTTATGTCATTTTCCAGGACCCGTCGCTGGAAGCGATGGCCACGATTTATCCGGTGACGCTGGAAGAACTCCAGAACATTCCGGGCGTGGGTGCGGGAAAGGCCAAACGTTACGGAGAGGAGTTCTGCAAGCTGATCAAACGGCATTGCGAGGAGAACGAAATCGAACGTCCCGAAGACCTGCGCGTGCGTACCGTGGCCAACAAGTCGAAGCTGAAGGTGTCCATCATTCAGGCCATCGACCGGAAAGTGGCTTTGGACGACATAGCCGTTTCCAAGGGAATTGAGTTTGAAGAATTGCTGGACGAGATTGAGGCCATTGTCTACTCGGGCACCAAGCTGAACATCGATTATTTCCTGGAAGACATCATGGACGAAGACCACATGCTGGACATCTACGACTACTTCAAAGACTCCACCACGGACGACATTGCCGATGCCCTGGACGAGTTGGGCGACGACTTCACCGAAGAGGAAGTACGCCTGGTGCGCATCAAGTTTATCTCGGAGATGGCCAACTGACTTACAGACGGGTACGGACGGTCGTTTGTTTCACTGCGACTCGTCCTTACCCTCTTCCTGCGGGATGCGGAAGGAAGTGTACAGTTCCAGGATGGCGGCTATCGTCAGGCAGACAATCCATTCATTGCCACGGGTGGCAAGCATCAGCACGCCGGCTGCCACCAGCAGTATGGCACCTATCAGTTGCTGGGCGCGCAGGCGGCGCAGGACGGTAGTGTCACGTTTCACAGGGGTGCCGATTTGTGCCAGCACCACAAGGATGGCTCCCACTATATAGATGTAAGGTGCAAACGGCCAGCCGGTGATGTACACGGCAGCCCCCGTCAGTGCCATGACGGCTCCGGTGGTAAAGAGGGCGGGTATCAATTGTTTCATTCTGCTATGTCTCCTTCAAACACGTAGATGTCTTCGTCGGGTTTCTTCATCAGATATTTCTCACGGGCAATGCGTTCGATGGCACCGGGATCCACAGCAAGTTCGTTGAGGAGTTGCGTGCTTTCTTCGTACTCTTTGCGGTAGCGGTTGATTTCCTTGCGCAGGTGTGTCTCTTCCTGTGCGTAGCCCATGCGGCGGATGATGCTGTTCTCGTCCACGAACACAATGAGGATTCCGAACGCAGCCAGCGTCACGACATATTTGTTCAAGTACCTGTTCTTGCGGACAAGAGTCCAGAACGCAGCAAGTTTATCCATGATTGCAAACGGTTGTTGATTGGCTGAATACAATGAGTTAACGGGCACAAAGATAAAAGGAATAACCGAGATATTACGTTTTTTTGCGTACATTTGCACGACTGTGTAAGTGACAAGCATCCCTGATTATGGAAAATTACATCGTATCGGCACGCAAATACCGTCCCGCCACGTTCGAGACGGTGGTAGGACAGCACGCCTTGACCACTACCCTGAAGAATGCCATTGCCTCCGGAAAGCTGGCACATGCCTACCTGTTCTGCGGCCCGCGCGGTGTGGGCAAAACCACCTGCGCCCGCATCTTTGCCAAAACCATCAATTGCTTGAGTCTGACACCCGACGGAGAGGCCTGCAACGAGTGCGAGTCGTGCCGTGCTTTCAACGAACAGCGTTCCTACAATATCCACGAACTGGATGCCGCATCCAACAATTCGGTGGATGACATCCGCCAGCTGGTAGAACAGGTACGCATCCCGCCACAGGTGGGCAAGTACAAGGTGTACATCATTGACGAGGTGCACATGCTGTCCGCTTCGGCCTTCAATGCTTTCCTCAAGACGTTGGAAGAGCCGCCCCATTATGCCATATTCATCCTTGCCACCACAGAGAAACACAAGATTCTGCCCACCATCCTGTCGCGATGCCAGATTTACGATTTCAACCGCATTGGTGTGGAGGACACGGTGGCCCATCTGGCATACGTGGCTTCCAAGGAAGGTATCACAGCCGAGCCGGAAGCCTTGAATGTCATTGCGCTGAAGGCCGACGGGGGGATGCGCGATGCGCTTTCCATCTTCGACCAGGTGGTCAGCTTCACGGGCGGGCATATTACCTATCAAAGCGTCATAGAGAATCTCAACGTCCTCGACTATGAATATTACTTCCGCCTGACCGACTATTTCTTGGAGAACAATGTGAGCGGTGCGTTGCTCCTGCTGAACGATGTGCTGAACAAGGGATTCGACGGCAGTCATTTCATTACCGGACTGGCTTCGCATCTGCGTGACCTGCTGGTGAGCAAGGACCCCGTCACCCTGCCGTTGCTGGAGGTAGGAGCCGACATCCGCAAACGCTATCAGGATCAGGCACAGCGCTGCCCCTTGCCTTTCCTCTACCGCGCCATGAAGCTTTGCAACGATTGCGACCTGAACTATCGCGCCAGTAAGAACAAGCGGTTGCTGGTGGAACTGACACTGATACAGGTAGCGCAACTGACCGCTCCCGACAGTACCCCGCCGGGAGGCAACGGACAGACACCCCCGCAATCCCTGAAACCGTTGGCTGCTTCTGCCCGTCCGTCACAGCCTGCTCCTCCTCCCGCTGCCGCCCCTTCCCGTCCTCAACCGACACCGGGAGCGACGCATCCTGACGTGTCTGCACCTAAGCAGGGACAGGGCGGTAGCGTGTCATCGGTATCATCTGTGTTGAAGGCGAAGGCCAGGGAAGAAAAAAAAGTCCCTGTCATGAAGCAGGCGGATGGATTGGGCATATCCATCAGGCATTCCTATCAGGCAGTGGAGAAGGAGAAGACAGTCGTATCCGAACCCGCCGTGTCACCCGTTGCGACAGGGACACCGGCCGGAGATTCCGATTTCAACGAGCACGATGCCAACTATTATTGGCAGGAGTATGCCGGGCGTTTGCCCAAAGAGCAGGTGGCCATTGCCAAGCGGATGCAGAACATGCACCTCACCCGGCTGGATGGCACAACCGTTGAGGCCGTGGTGGAAAACGAAATCGTGGCAAAGGAATTTGCGTCTATGGTGCCTGCCTTGCAGGATTATTTGCGTGTACGGCTGAAGAACCGGAAAGTCGTATTGAAAGTGCGGGTGAGTGCGCCAAACGAGAAAGTGCATGCCTATGGGCGGGTAGAGCGGTTCCAGATGATGGCACAGAAGAACACGGCTTTGCTCCAACTGAAGGAGCAGTTTGGCTTGGAGCTTTACTGAAAAAAACAGCAAAGCGTTGCGATGCGATCTCAGGTTGTCCGAAAGCATTTAAGGTCGTCCTGCTACGCCTCTTTTGTATGGGAAGGTTCTCGTGATTTTATTTAGACGACAAATAAATTAAACCTTTTTTGTTGGATTTGGGAACAACGAAAGCAGAAAACCGTTACTTTTGTCTCATCAATTAATGCTAACTATAAAAATAGAAGAAAAATGGCTTACGTAATTAGTGACGATTGTATTGCTTGCGGAACTTGCATTGACGAGTGTCCGGTAGGTGCTATTTCTGAAGGTGACAAGTATTCGATTGACCCCGAAGCTTGCACAGAGTGTGGAACGTGTGCAGACGTTTGCCCGTCTGAAGCCATCCACCCGGGAGCATAAGAGATAATTCTCATAGAGCAAAGAAATGGAGGTGTCCGTTGACGGACACCTTTTTTTGTGCCTTGCCTTGTGCAGTGCAAAGGGCCTGTTCACAAAAACAGCCGCAACCGGCGTGAATACCTTTTCCACGCGCCGTGTTGCGGCTGAATATGTTTCTGTCAATGAACTTTAGAACAGCTTGTCGGGATATTCACCGGCATCTACCAGTGCCTGTATCTTGTCCACCACGCTCTGGCGGTCTTCGGGATAGGTCACGCCAAACCATTTGCTTGTGGTGTCGAGCACTTCTACGGTAGCAGTGCCGTCGTTAATCAGTTTGTCTACAAGCAGGGGGATGAAGAACTCGCTCTTCAGGTTTTCCATGTTCTTCGGTTCGCTCAGGAAGTTCTTGAAGTATTCCAGGCTGTGTGCGAAGTAGTCGGGTGTGAAGCCCCAGAAGTTCATGCTGACAGGTGTGGTGTCGGGCGTGGCTACCCATTGGTCGTTGTCATCCAGGTATTTCACTTCACCGTCCATGCGCTGTATCTTGGTGCGCTCCACTACCGAGGTGAGCAGGTGGTTGTCGTCGGTGCCGCAGATGCCGCGCGAAACGGTGCCGCTCTCACTCAGGGTGTTTCCCACACGGAAGCCCACCATTGCGTAGGTGTTTTGTGCCCCTTCGGGCAACGCGGACAGAAATTGCCCCATCACCTGGAAAGAGTCCCGCCCGTAGAAGTCGTCGCAGTTGATGACGGTAAACGGCTCCTTTATGACATCGGCACCCATCATCACCGCATGGTTTGTTCCCCAGGGTTTGGTGCGTCCTTCGGGGCAGGTGAAACCTTCGGGCAGTGCGTCCAGCGACTGGAAAACCAGTTCGCAGGGTATGTGTCCTTCATACTTGGAGATGATTTTGCTGCGGAAATCCTGTTCGAAGTCTTTGCGGATGACGAAAACCAGTTTGCCGAATCCTGCATGAATGGCATCGTAGATGGAGTAATCCATGATTGTTTCTCCATTGGGTCCCAGTCCGTCCAGTTGTTTCAGACCACCATAACGGCTGCCCATGCCGGCGGCCAGTAAGAATAAAGTCGGTTTCATAAATGTTATTAATTTAAAGGTTGTTGTGCAATGATAGGATTGCACCGCAAAAATACAAAAAATAAACGGTGCAATGACAAACTTTCAATGCATTGTTGGGGGAGTTTCCGTGCAAAATGTTGTCAGAACGGATACCCTATCGCAAAATGCACGGCCAGTCCGTCTTTAAAACTGGGGATGTTGTAGTAGCCCGACTTGCCCGTGTCATACGGGTCGTGCAGGGCCACTCCTCCGTCCAGGCGGATGACCAGGAATCCCAGGTCGTAGCGCAACCCGAAGCCGGTGCCCAGCGCAATCTGTCTGGCAAAGTTCTTCAGCGTCAGTTCGCCGCCGGGACGGGCTTCGTCCTTGCGCAGCAGCCACACGTTGCCCGCATCGAGGAAGAGGGCACCGTGCAGGTCGCTGATGATGCGGAAACGGTACTCGACGTTGGCCTCCAGGCGGATGTCGCCCACGTGGTTGATGTAGGCGTACTGGGCATCGTCGTCGGGAGGATAACCGCCGGGGCCGATGCTGCGTGCGGCAAACGCACGGACACTGTTGGCACCGCCTATGTAAAACTGTTCGGTGTAGGGGGCGGTGAGCGCGTTGCCATACGACCAGATAATGCCTGCCGCCGCCCGCATGGCAATGGTTTGGCTCCTGTTCACCTTGTAGTGGTAGCGGAACTCGCTGTTCACCTTGGCAAACTGGGCAAATGGCACGCCCAGCAGTTCCTTGTCCTGCTCGTTGAAGCGTTGCCCGAACAGGCGGTAGACGACCGACGTGAGGTTGCCCGCCGAGGTAAACGTGGTCTGCCACCAGATGGGGTTGCGCACCCGTCGCAGAGAACTGTTGTCGTAGGTGTAGGTGTATTCCATGGCCGGGATGAACTGGTCGCGCAGGCTGACGTAGAGTGCCGGGTTCTCTTCCTGCAGGTTCTGGAAGGCGGGCGTGGGGTCGCGCATCACGTTGAAGGTCAGCCGGAACGGTGTGAAACTGTGCTTGACGGTGGTTTTGGGCTGGAAGTCGTATGTGGCGTTTCCGCCAAAGGCCAGCAACTTGTAGTAGTTGGCACGGTTCAGCTGGTCCACGTAGAGGCGGAAAGTGGTGGTGGCAGGAAAGTCATATTCGCGGTCGCCCATGTGCGGGAACACCACCCGTGGGAAAGTCAGCGAGGTGGAAAGCCCTATCTCGTAACTGTTCATCTTCGACGCTCCCCCGCCTCCCGTCTGCCATTCGTAGGAACCATCTAATTTCACGTTCCATGTTTCGCCCCCGCCGAACACGTTGTTTTTCGTCACGGTGAACGACGCTCCCGGCCCCATCTGGTTGTTGCTCTTCATCTTCACGTCGAAGTCAAACTCCGCGTCATACGGCTTGTCCAGCATGGCAATGACCTTTACGTCGAGCGTGTCCGACACGAGGGCCGTGTCGCGTGGCGTGTAGCGCATCTCCGTGTAGCGGAAGATGCCGAGGTTGGACAAGCGGTTCTGGATACGTCCCTGGCGGTAGGCACTGTACAGATTCTCCACAGACTGGCGGCGGCTCATGCCGGTGCTGTCCTCCACCTGTCGTTTCATGCGGTAGCCCCGGTAGTTGAGCCAGCGGTACACCATGTTGGGGCGCACGCGCAGCCGGTCGTGGTAGTATATCTTCAGGTCCTTGTAGGTGGTGCTGTCGTTGGGCAGTTCGCCCTGTTTGCCGTAGAGGTGAAAGGTGGTTTGTCCCACGTAGAAGGGGCGTTCGGCATCCGCCGGCATACCGGCCACGGGCACCATGCGCATGGCCATGTGTCCGTCGGATGCCAGTGTGGTGTCTGCTTGGTAGGTCAGGTAGTCGGGGCGGAAGTAGTAGCAGCCCACGTTGCGCAGCAGTTCGCTGATGCGGGTCCGTTCGCCGTCGAGGTCGGTTACGTTGAACTGTGTTCCCGGTCGGATGAGTGAACGGCGGCGGCTCCTCTCCATGATGCCCAGTGTACGTTCGCTGAAGCCCCGGTAGGCCAGCGTGTCGATGAAGTAAGGGTTGCGCATATCCACCGTGTATTGCAGCTTGACTTTCAGGCTGTCTTTGGGGTTGACAAAGGTTTCGTAGCCCACGGTGCCGTTCAGGTAGCCGTAGTCGTGCAGGATGTTGGTCGCCACCTTCTCGCGTATCTCCGGGTTGACGGTGGAGAGGAGCACCGGTTTGGCGGCAAAACGGTTGAATATCCAGCGTCCGAATCCTTTTTTGTACTTCGCGAATCCGTTGTACACCCACAGTCCGAACGGGAAGGGAATGCGTATGGTCGAACTGCCCAGCAACGAGTTGTTGGGGGCGGTGGCCAAGGCAGCTTCCACCTCCTCCAGGGCGGTTTCGCCCACCGGTGTCATGCTGTCATTTCTCACAATCATGGTCTTTTGCCCCGTGTAGAGCACTTCCCCTTCGGGCAGGTGCCTGGTGGTGGAGCAGGCTGCCAGCAGCAGGAGCAGGGCGGGCAGTATGTAGGTCAGTCGTTTCATAGGCTTTGGTTCGATTCGTCGTTTTCGGTCGTTTCCTCCGTTTGTCCTTCAGGTTCTCCGGCGGTGCTTTTTTTCTTTTTCCTGAAGATGAAAAGTTCACTCAGGCGGTCCATCTTCCGGCGGAGGACGATGCCCACGCCCGTCTCGGTCACTTCGCCGTCGAGCACGCTGTCATAGTTCTTGTCGTGGAAGACACGTACATAGCGCGTGCCCGAAGCATCCAGCCGGTATTCCAGCGAAATGTTGTCGATGAACGACTCTACGTCGTTGGTGGCGTTGGCACCGGTGGACACCTTTCCGCCGATGACAATCTGCACCCGGTCGTTGAAGAAGCGTTGCGAGTAGCGGAAGCTGTAGTCAGTCTGCTTGTCGCCCGTCTCTGCGGCGGTGCGGTCTTCCACGCCCACGCTGAAGCTGGCATTGACGCTCTCCAGGGCCGAACCCGCCAGAGCGTTTATCTGGTTCTGCAGCACGCTGTTCAGGGCGTTACCCATGTTGAGGCCGCCTCCCTTGACACCGCTGTTCAGGTAGATGCCGGTGGCGAGCATGGCGATGGCCTGTTTGCTGCGCTCCTCGGCATCCATAGACTGCAGTTCGTTTTCCACAGTGGCATCATCGGGCGCGGCAAGGTCGAATACGAGTTCCGGTGCCGACAGGCGGTTGCCGATGGAGATGGATACATCGAAGTCCACGCTGCGGCTTCCCCCGTCGTCGCCGTTGGACACCGAAGCCCGCACACGTTCTGTGGCTTTCAGGTCCAGCATGGGATCCAGGAGGTCGCCCCGCCAGTCCACATAGCTGCCGGCGGTGAACTCGAACTCTTTCAGCGGAATGATGGGCAGCGAATACTTCATGGTGCCCCCCGACAAGGTGTACCGTCCGCTCAGGCTCATCTCGCCCTGCGGCGTATATTGCAGGCTGAGGTCGCCCCCGCCTTCCAGTTCCACATACTTGCTCCGGTCGGGGCTGAGGTCGGCACGCAGGCGGACGGCATCGTCGATGTGCACCGTCAGCAGCATGTCCAGTCCGCCCAGCGACATGGTGGCCGTTTCTGTCGTATCGGCGATGAGCGTGTCGGCGAAAGAAGTGAAGCTCACCAGTCCTTCCAGCCGGTTCTCCACGGTCAGGGGGGAGTCGGTCAGCACGTATGTCACGTCCGTGGTGCCGAGCAGGTTCATGTTGCCGCGCATCACCGGTGCGTCCAGCGGGCCGCGCACGGAGGCCGCGAAGTCCACGCACACCTTGCCGTATACCATGCTTTCGCGGGTGCGGGCGGCGTCGAGCAGGGTGTAGTCGGTGGCGTTCAGGCGCAGGTCGGCGGTGGGACGGCTCATGTCGGCCAGTCCGATGTTGCCGTCGATGGTGAAAGGATTGGCGCTTGTGGTGTAGATGGCAAACTTGTCGAACAGCAGTTTCCCGTCCTCGAAGCGCAGCGGGCGGTCGTCAAACCGGAAGCGGGCATCCATCTGCCGGAGGTAGACCGAGGCACTGTCCAGCGAGAGCGAGCCTTGCAGCCCGGGTTTCTCCGTCGGGCCGTCCACCGAGATTTCTCCGTTGGCATACCCGCTCAATGTAAGGGTCCGGTCGGGCACGAAAGCATTGGCAATGGAGAGCGGCAGCCGTGTGATGCGGGCTTCCAGCTTCACGTTGTCCGTGCCGCCGCCGGATGCCAGCAGTCCCTCGGCAGCCAGCACCTCGTGGCTGTCCACGGTGCAACGGGCATTCAGGTAGTGCGATTCTCCTTCGCCCGGCATCCAGGAAGCATCCAGTCCGATGTCGCCCACGGGTTGCCCCTCGTAGGTCAGTTGTCCGATGTCGGCATTGGCCGACACTTGGAGCGAGCTTTCCGTCTGTATGTAGTCGGCTTTGGCCGACAGCAGCCCCCCGATTGGGGGCAGGTAGGGCAGCACGCTGCCCAGTTCGTCCAGCCTGAAGCGGTTCAGTTCAATGTGGATGTTCTGGAGGGAGGTGGTGTCCCGTGGATCCGACAGCATCCGGAAGCGGATGCCGTCGTCGCCCGTCATGTCCACGTTGGCATAGACGTGCATGTCGTTGTGCAGGTAAATCTTGTTGCGCCCGTCCGCGAAGTCGAATGGATGGTAGGCGATGATGGGTTTGTCCGGAATCAGTTGCAGGAGCAGCCCCCTTCCGTCCCTCCTGCCTTCGGTCAGGGGGCGGGCGTTGATGCCGAAGAGTATGCCCGTTTCTCCCTGTGCGTCGGTGTAGTCCACGGTCAGTTCGGCATCTTCGTTGCGTATTTCTCCGGTCAGCGTGCTGCGGAAGGTGATTTGCGGGTTGTCGGGACCGTTGACCACGCCGCCTTGCAGCGTCATGCGCGTGGTGTCCTGCCGGATGGCCAGAAAGAGGGTGTCGAGCCGGAGCGTGTCGATGTGCAGGCCTTCGATGGCACCGCGTCCGTTGATGCCGATGTCGGGGGTGATGGCAAAGCTGAGCCGCAGTTGGTCGTAGCCGATTTGCCGTTGGGCCAGCAGGTCGCTGACGGGGTTTTCCTGTCCCGCCCGGAGGAAGAGGACAGCCGAGGGAAGCAACCGGCGCAGGGCGGCGTGGTCGAGGCGGCGTGCCTCCAGTTGTGCGCCCAGCATATCGGCAAAGGCTTCCGAGCGTTCCAGCAGGTTGTCCAGGGTGTTGCGGGCATGGAAGCGGAACTGCAGGTCGCCCGATGCGATGTCCAGCCGCAGCGAGTCGTGCCGTGCTTCCGCTTTCAGGCGCAGGTCAAGGGGATGTTCAGGCGGGGTGTCCGTCACGCCCAGCCGCACGAGGTCGGCCTGTTTCAGGTTCATGTCTATCCGGGCATCCAGGTAGGGGCGGTTCAGCCGGATGTCGCCTTTGGCCTGTAGGGACAGCAGGGAGTTGTTGCCGGACACGCGGGCTGTGGCGCGTCCGTCTTTCAGGGCAGCGTCGATTTGCACCCCGCCCAGATTCAGACCGGCATACTGCAGTTCGTTCAGGGCCAGGTGCACGTCGGCGGTCGTGGCGGCCGATTGCAGGTCGGTGCCGTGCCCTTCGGCGGTGAGGACGGTGGAGAGTGTGTAGAGGGAGTCCTTCGGCAGGAAGTGGTGCAGTTGCAGCGAGTCGGCGGCAAGGCGGGCGTGGTAGGCATCGGTGGCGGTGTCGTAGGAGGCGTCCACGTCCAGCGTGCCCTGCCGTTCGCGCAGCTTCAGTGTGGCGGCGTAGCGGCTGCCCTCCATTTGCATGTGGGCAGATAGTCTCATGCTGTCCGGCACCACGATGGAGCCGTCCGGTGTCACGCCGGTCAGTCCGGTCAGGAAGTCCAGGTTCATGGTCTGCATGTCGAAGTCCAGGCTGCCGCTCCGTTGCAGGCTGTCGGTCAGGTGTCGCAATTCGCCCTTGCCGTTCAGCGAGAAGGCACCCGGCAGGTCGGCGGAGAAGCCGGACAGTTGCATCTGCCTCAGGTTGCCTTCCGTGTCGGCCTGTATCACCAGCGCATGTGCGGGATATGCCTTGCGGAAGGTCTCGGGCAGGCTTCCTGCAAAGAGCAGCACGTCCTGTTTGCCGATGCGTGCCCGGAGGCGGGCGGTGAGGTGGCCGGTGGTGGGGATGTCCACCAGTTGCCAATAGGTCTGCGCGGCTATGTCTATTTGGCTGTGCGGGGTGGAGAGTTGCAGGCCGGGGATGCGGATGACGGACGAGTCTGCTTGCAGGCGGCCGGTCAGCGAAGTGATGCTCAGCCCCGAACGTTCGTCCAGGGCACATTCGCGGATGACGGCATTCAGTTCCCGTCCCCGCATATAGGCCGAGTCGATGCCTAAGCGGAAGCCATGCACGTCGATGTGTGCGGCATCGAAGCCCTCGGCGGCCTTGCCCGTGCCGGTGTCATAGGCGGCAGAACCTCCTTGCAGCGACAGCCGCCGCCAGGCATAGCACTGCTGCCCCAGGTCGGCGGTGGCATCGTCCAGCTGCACTTTGCCCAGGTGTGCCGACAGCCGCATGGTGTCGAGCGGCATGGACAGGTCTGCGGACAGGTTGTTCAGGCGGAGGGTGTGCAGGCGTATCTTCCAGTTGACGGGTGCCGAAGCGGTGGTGTCGGGCCGGGCTTCCGTGGTGTCGGCCAGCATTATCTCCAGGTGGGTGTCAGACAGGTCCACGCGGTTCAGCACCACTGTTTCCCCGGTCAGGTCCACGCCGTGGCTTTCGAGGGAAAACTCGCCCAGTACGCCCTTCACGCACATACCATCCAGCAGGTCGGCGGAGTTGACGTGCACTTGCCGCAGCGTGATGTTGTCTATCTCCACCTGCCCCTTCAGCAACGGCCATGCCTGCACGTGCACGTTCAGGCTTCCCAATGTCAGCAGGGTGTCCGGGCATTGCCGGGGCAGGGCAGCGGACGAGTCGGCAGGTTGGCGCACCACCTCCACGCCGCGCACCAGCAGATTGAGGGGAAAGCGCAGGTCGATGCGTGCCACGGCAATGTCCATGCCGGTGGCTTCCGATGCCATCGCCGTGGCCTGCCGCCGCAGGAAATTCTGCACGGGTGGCACGTAGAGCAACGCCATGAGCATTACAAACAACAACACGGGTACCATTGCTACCCGTGCGCCTATTTTCAGCCATTTCTTTCTTATCTGCATAATCCTCCCTGTTTGTGTCGGTGCAGGAGCTTTTCCACGTTCCTTTCTTAATCCGTGCAACAAAGGTAAGCAAGAAAATCCGGATGGCAAGGACGGATGCCTGTAAATCATTCGTTCCGGTCTGCGGCGGGAAGAAAAAATGCCGTTACCGGGCGGGTAACGGCGTGAA
>CAYPUJ010000049.1:0-17111 GCA_964413805.1 uncultured Bacteroides sp.
GACTGCCATTAGAAATAATACAAAACCAGTTTCTAATGACCGATTTGGGATAAACTATCATGAATGTCCGCAACATGCCAGTACTTATGGCTGAAAAATGAATATTGCTTCCTTAGCTGTTGAAGTATATATTCATTGGCATTGAAGTATATCTGCATTGTGAGAACAATACATTGGCAAAATGCGGACATTCAGATAAACTATTTTTCGAATGGTGACTTTTCGGGAAAACGGCGGCTTAAAAACTCTACCATTCTTTTACGATCATTGTCTGTTGCGTATTCCGAATCGTTCATGCAAAACAGCATGGGGTTGTACCTTCCCAGCTTCCTGTAATGGTTTTCTTTATGTATATGAAACCTGAATGATGTTCTTTGAGTGACATAACGCAGGTGTGCACGCCCCTCCGCCAATGCCACGTAAGAATATATGCTTCGCTGAATATCGTTCGCACTGCGCATGTGGTTAGGCCATGTAACTTCAATTTCGGTCTTAAATACTTGCGCAACGTGTTCGCAAAGGCTTTTCAAATAGGCATCTATGTTATGATGCGCCTTCCCTCCATAATATATGCCGTACCTCTTTTCGACTAAATCTGAAGCATTCTGTATGGTTTGAAGGTAATTGCTTAACGGCTTTTTCTGTATCTTCTGCTTGAACCATAGCGTGAATTTCCTGAAAGGTCTACGGTTAAACCGTATTATAGGGAGACCGTCAGGGGCAAAAAAGTCGGAGGGCATAACCTTTCTATTAATATACATATCATCATTGCTGTACAAAAAGTGTTCGGCAAGTCCGGGTATGCGACAAATGAAATGCTCTATAACCGCAGAATTGAAACATGGCAGACATACGTCGGGCATGATGTCCTTATGATCTATGATGCGGACTTTTGCATTGGAAGTGTCAAGCCATGCAGGTATTTGATTGTCGGTTACAATAAATATCCTATGTATCCAAGGGGCATACTCGGCAATTGAGCGCAGGCTGTATTTCAACTCGTCATTGTCCGCATACCGCCCCTTGCAGTTCACGCCGGACTGTTTTGCCACATTTCCTATACAAGCGTCACGTTTTTTTTGCCAAACGGGGTCGTTTCCGTTTACCCAAAGATACACCAAATCAATGTCCATACTTTTTTCTTATCTGTTTTTCTTGAACTTATTTCATCTCTCAAACTCGGACTTCTTGGGGAAGCGTTTCTCCAAAAACTCTTTAACTTTCATTCGGTCTTCGTCTGTCGCATATTCCGAGTCATTCATGCAAAACAACAGCGGGTTGTAGCTTTCCAGCATTCCGTAATGCTTCATGTTTTCTATGTGGAAACGGAACGAAGTCTTCCGGTTGACAAAAACAGTATGTCCCCGCTTTTCGGCCATGGCCGCGTATGTGATGAGGCTGCGTTCTATATCGTTATTACGACGTACACGATTCGGCAGAGTCGGTTCTATTTCATGCTTGAACATTTGCTCTATACGCTCATAGTCACTTTTCAGGTAAGCGTCAATATTGTGATGAGGCTTGCTGCCTCTATAATTAACACCGTATTTTTTCTCAACCAATCGTGCAGCGTTATGCACTGTTTGGACAAAATTCTTAACGGGTATTCCGAAAAAAGTTTTCCTGAACAGCAGATAAAAGTTCCTTAACCTGCAACTGTTCAACCTGATTATGGGCAGGCCGTCAGAGGCGAAAAAATCGTCGGGAGTTACCGGTTTGTTAATAAACATGTCATCATTGGCATACAAGAAATGTTCCGAGAGTCCGGGAATTTTATACAAGAAATGTTCTATTACTATGGAATTGAAGCACGGCAGGCATACCTCCGGCATTATTTCCTTATGGTCAATAATCCTGACTCTCGGGTTCATGTGGTTAAGCCATGCCGGTGTTTGGTTATCCGTGACAATATAAATTCTGCGTATCCACGGCGCATACATTTCAACCGAGCGCAAACTGTATTTCAGCTCGTCGTTATTGGCATATCTCCCTTTGCAGTTCACTGCCGACTTCACCTCCGTCTTACCAATGCAGGCATCGTGTTTCTTCAACCATTGGGGGTCACTGCCATCGACCCAAAGATATATTAAATCTATGTCCATATTTTTAATTCAAGTTATAACTGCCGGTTATTTCTCTAAATCCGATTTGTCCGGAAACCTGTTTTCCAAGTAGGCCTTGGCCATTGTCCTGCTTTGTTCTGTTGCATATTCCGAATCGTTCATGCAGAAAAACATCGGGCGATACTTCTCAAGTCTTTTATAATTGCTCTCTTTGTGGATCTTCACAATCATAGACTCTTTTTCAGTAACGTAACGCAACTTGCCACGCTTCTCGGCAAGTGTTGCATACGCAATGATGCTGCGATTAACATCGTTGTCATTGCGTACCTTATTTTTGTTATTAGCTGAAAACTCCTTATTGAAAACATCCTCAACCAACCTTTGGTAATCGCTCTTCAGGTAGGCATCAATATTGTGGTGTGGTAGCCCGGTATAATATTTTCCATACTTTCCTTTTACCAAAAAAGCAGAGTAAACCAACGTTTTCCTGTAATTGCTTAAATGTTTGTTGCGCACCTTCTCGCGGAAAGTCCACCACAGATCCCTGAAAGGCATACGCCTGAACCGTATTATCGGATAACCTTCCCGAGTGAAAAAATCATCGGGTGTCACTTTCCTGTTTATATACATGTCGTCATTGCTGTATAGAAAATGTTCGGCAAGTCCTGGTATGCGATAAATGAAGTGCTCTATCAAACAGGAGTTGAAACATGGCAGGCTTTCCGTTGGCATGATGTCAGTATGGTCAACAATCACGACCCTTCGGCTATAAGTATTCAGCCACTCGGGTACTTGGTTGTCGGAAACGATGAAAATCTTCCTTATCCATGGCGCATACATTTCAATCGAGCGTAGGCTGTATCTCAGTTCGTCATTATTAGCGTAACGGTTCTCCCCGTTTGTTTCGGCGTTGTATGATGCGTTTCCGCAAAAGGCATCGTGCTTTTTCCTCCAAACAGAGTCATTCCCGTCAACCCAAAGATAAACCATGTCAATATCCATCATACTATCTTAAAGTCCGTGTGTAAAGGTAACTGTTTTTTTCGTATCCTGGAAGATGAATTTATCAGATTATCCGTTCAATATTCGAAAGATGATTTTTCGGGCAAGATGTGTTCAAATGCATTTTTTATTTCATCCATTACCTTTGCGTAGTTCCTGATATGGATGTTGTCGTTAAGGCATACCAGTTTGTACGATTGTTCGTAGATAGCCTTCACCGCCTGTTTGGGACGCAACATAAGCGGGAACATTTTCGTGTCAAGATAAGTGTTGTATGGCTCGAACCGGCCTTGGCATATTTGCCAGGTACGGAACAACTCGGGTGTCAGGTCATTTATGCTGCGGAACTTATTGGCTGACGATGCCGTCAGTTCCAGACCTGCGGCGCGCCATACTTCTTCAAAAGTTGTCTTAAAGTAGGGTTGTGCGTTGTGTGGAGTCCTGAGCGTTATGAATTTACTGTATGGTTTAAGCAGGTAGTTCCACCATGCCTTTGAACCATAACAGCCGTTAAACCATTTGTCGTGGAAACGATCTGTCACTTCCCTCTTGTCGAAATGACGGTTTATTATCCTGATGTTGTTCCTCAATGTCCTGTACCATTGTGACCAAGAGGGATTATATTGGAAGGCGGCGATGTCGCATGGCAGCCCGTTCCTAAAGAACCGTTCCGTCCCGATATGGTTTGTTATGAAGAAATCGTCATTGAAATATACGAAATGTTCAGACAAGCCTGGTATCTTATGCAGGTAGTATTCTATTACAACGGAATTGAATGTGGGCAGGAATTGTTCCGGGATATAATCCTTATGGCTAACCAAATGGATTTTAGGATTGCTTTCGTCAAGCCAGCCAGGTTTCTGCCCGCATGTGACGAAGTGTATCTTGCGGACCCAAGGTGTAAACTTTTCCACTCCCCGGAACCAGTATTTCAGTAGTCCGTAGTCGCGGAAACGGGCTTCGGAAGCACTGCTTTTTATCATGCCTTTGCTGCCTGAATATTTCGTAAAGTCTGCTTGCCACTTAGGGTCATCCATGTCAACCCACGTTATAACAAAATCTATATCCATAATTTGTATGAATGATCTTTGTATTGATAAATATTTGTAGATTTTATGCGTCGCGTTTTGCGCTTCGGAAGCGTTTGTGTGACCATAGATATAGTTCCGGTTGCGACATAATTGTATGTTCCAAGTGTTGGAAGAACAGGTCGGTCAGTTCAAAATCAGGCAAAACCTGTGGGTTGTCGTGCATTTTTATGAATTCCGCTTCGTAATATCCGCGTTTTATTCTCTTTACGTCAAGGTAAAAAGCTTCAAATCCATAATGTTTTATGATTTTCTCGGTGCCTGTTATCACGGGTACAGTATGTCGTAAAAAGTGGAGGTAATGGTGAGTATCCTTTATTCTTGGTGACTGGTCAGCGATGAAGCCAATGACGCATACGTTGTGGTTGTTGCTGAGCCTGGTGATGTGTCGTGCCGTGTTATGCATGTCTATGCAGATTGCTCCCATACGCTCGCGGACGTTTTTCATCAGTCTGTCCATACTTTCGTTGCTCAGTTTGTGGTATATTTGCGCTCCTACCACATTCTTTTCCAGCCACAGAGGCAGTGACGACACCCATTCCCAGTTTCCGTAATGCCCCAAATATATCGCAACGGATCTGCCGTGTCTCAGCAGAAAGTTTACTTCATCGGTATTCTTGAAACTCATCCGTTGCTGTATCTCCACGGGAGGAATCGTTGCGAGTTTGCAACTTTCAAACACAAGATCGGAGAAAAAACGGTAAAATTTCCTTTCAATGACTTCGATTTCGCTTTTGTCCTTTTCGGGGAATGACTCGGCCAGGTTGCGCCTTACTATTTTACGGCGGTATCTGATCACGTGATATAAGATAGGGAACAATCCGTCAGACAGTGTGTAGATTGTGCGGAAAGACATGCGTGACAACAGTTTCAGGAGGGTTACCAATAATCGGTAGGCGGCACCTCCTTTCCCGGTATCAATTGATTGGCTTACGGGAGGGAGTTCCCGTGCCTTGATTTCAACAAACCATTTATACAGATCTTTCCTTGAACGTATCTTTTTGTATACGCCCGGTTTTATCAATGCCGGGCAGGCACACCTATAAATACCCGGGCCTAATGCTATATGCAGGCCTGATGATGCGGCATCCTTTATTTCCTGTGGGCATTGTATGACTTTCCCGCCGACGTATGCATACGTGCAATACCGGTAAATCCATGGCGACGGGCCGAGAAAGTCAATGATTAATACTTGTACGTCGCCGAAGTCTGTATCATCGTCGCATTCCGAACACAGTTTACATTTACCCTCAATGTTTGCGATGATTTCATTCAGCTTTTCTTCGCTAATCTCGTTGGGAACGAGTATGAATTTCTGGTTTCTTAGCCTGTTGGCCAAATAGCAAACAATGCCTAAATCATTTTTGCCGGATATGTTTTCTGCAATGAAAATCTTGTCGTTACTACAGAACTGTCTTATTGCAGACTCCGCATAATATCCTTTTGTTGTACTTTCTACGTTGTCTGTAAGGCTCATAAAATTTGATAGAGACAAATGGCTTGTCTTAATTTTACGCCTTTAGACACCCGAAACCGGCATGAAACATATACATATACGAAAGACGTGGGTGTCTCTACTTCTCGCTTATTCCACGTTCAGGCTCTCGCATTGCCCACCTCTTAGGACAAGCAACGCAGTCAGCCCACGCCGTGATATATTATAAGTAAGTATAAGGCACAATATGTCCCATACGATTATAATACACCCAACGCGGACGTTCCCGTTGCCGTATCTTCCAAGAGGTTGCAAATTTGCGAGATTTGAACGCAGAAGATAACGTCCGTAAACGTCCTTTACCAATAAATAACCCACAAGCCCTCAGCAGGCCGACTGGGTCGCTGCAAATATAGATATTTTTTGTGATACAATAAAATCCTTTCTTGCACCTTTTTTCATGCTCTTGCAAGGCATAAAGTTTCCTGCACCCGAATACCTCATATCGGGGGCCATAAACTTCACAAAGGTGGCTTTCGTACAGACAGAGGCAACCTCAGAATCAGAAAACGGGCTCATTTGACCTCCCCTTGGTAGCTACCGAGGCAATTAACTGATTGTCAGCATGGTGTATCCCTTTTGTTCCGTACTTGTATGAAGCGTGTTCCGTGCCTGTGTGGAGCGTGTCCCGTACTTGTGTGGAACGTGCTCCGTGCCTGTGTGGAACGTGCTCCGCACTTGTGTCCGGCAAACTCTCTTATCTTATTTATCCCCACTGTTTTTCTACTGATCCAGAATAAGGCAATCCGCCAGTCTATTGGCAGGAGGAACATTCATGGCGGTCGTGTGTGGAAACAGGACCGCCATTTTTACAGGACAAAAAGAAAGGTCATTTTTCGTCTTTCCCGAAGAGACATCTTATTTTTGTAGCAGAAATCTGTGGTATTCCACAGAAATATTCCATAGACTATGATTAATATGTTTCAATTTATAAAAAAACACTCCCCTGATTACACAAAAAACAACCTTGAAGGTTGGTCGGTCATCCTGATTGTTGCCGCAGGCTTCGAAGCATCCACCTTCGCCAACAGCTGGCTTGGAACGTTCGGGCTGTTCGTCGCAGGGGTTTTATGCGCTCATACCGTTGCCTGTATCATCAAATTCCTTATAACGAGCAAAAGTTCCAAGTAAACGAAAAAAATCTCAACGCAACTGTTGCTTTATCCACTCCCAATGCCCACGTTCCGTCTCTTCCGAAGTCCAGTGCTCGTTGACGGGGGTCAGCAGGGCTTCCTTGGAGCAGTCCAACGTGTTGTAAACGGCATAGCTGGTGGTGGGCGGGCAGGTGTCGTCGTTGTAGCCCCACGTCATCCGGACAGGCACGCGGATGAAACGGGCAAAATTCACCACATCGTAGTAAGCCAGGGTACGCCGTTTTTCAGGCGTGTCCATGCCGGGGATGCGGGAGAAGTGCGGATAGCCGTCGGCCTCGCCCGCCTCGTAGCGGGTCATGTCGCTCAGTGCCGGATGGTTGGCCACACAGGCGGTGACACGGCTGTCCAGCCCCGCCGTGACCAGTGCCAACGCCCCGCCCTGGCTGCCGCCCTGCACCACCACGTTGCGTCCGTCCCATTCAGGCAGGGAGGTCAGCAGGTCGATGCTGCGGACACAGGCCAGGTAGACCCGCTTCAGGTAGTAGTTGTCGCGGTTGTCCAGCCCGTTGGTCAGGTAGCCGTTCTCGCGGCCGTTGAAGGCGTTGCTGATTTCCCGGAACGTTTCGTCGGACAAAGTGGGGTTCAGCCCGTGGATTTCTATTTCGAAGCGGATGCAGCCCTCCTCGGCATAGTACTTGTGCCTCAAAGGGTCTTTGATGGTCTTGACACCTGCCCCCGGCGGACAGAGCACCACAGGGCAACTGCCCGGCCCGGCATCCTTGGGATAGAACAGGTAGCCGTAGACAGCCTGACCGCGCTTGTTGAGCCACAGCTTCACCAGATAGCAGTCCACCCGGTCGGTACTGTATTCGGGAGCCGGTTCTTTGGTGTACTGCAAGGGGAAACCGGCGGCTTCTTCCAGATTGCTGCGCCAGAACTCCCGGAAGTCGTCGGGCAACTGCACATGGGGACGAATCTTCTCCGGCGAAAAGCCCAGCTTGATGTGGTGCCGGTAGGTCTTTCCGTCTATCACAGCTTCCAAGCGGCAGTCGCGGAAACCGGGCTTCTGCATGGAGCCTACAGGCACTGTCGCCCTGCCCTTTTTCAGCACCACGGTGCCCTGCGCATCGGCAGGCATCAGTTCATTGCCGACCTCGTAGTGCACCACCACCCCATCCTGCGGAATGCCATAGCGGTAGAGCTGCACCTCGACGGTAGCTTTCTCTCCCGTCTTGTAAACCCAGTCGGCACGGTCGGGCACCGTCACCCACAGCACGTCGCTGCGATATGGATAGTTCTCTGCCCACGCCTGTAGGAAGGCCGGCAGCAAAAGGAAGATAAACAGGTATTTCTTCATGCCTTGCTTTGTGTTTCTGTTCCGGAATTAAACAATCAGCGTTTCACGTTCACGAGTTCCGCCCCGTTTTTCACCGGGTTCCAGCCGTCATCGCCCGCCAGCACGGTCTCCATGCCGTAGCCGTCCAGGTTCTTCAACTGCCGGGAGAAAGGAGCACGGGATTCGGGACGGGCACCGTCGCCCGTGCTTCGGTACTCCGCATAGAAGACGGTCTGCTCGGCTTCCGGTTTGTTCCAGTTGTGCCAGCCTGCGGGCACGATGTGCATCCCCAGGTCGCAACGCACGAACACGGCCTGTGCATACGGCCGCCACGGACGTGAAAGATAGACCTTGGACACCCCCGGCTCAGCCGTCAACCGGCAGTCGTAGAACACATAGCCGTATTTCTGTCCCCGGTCGGTAGAAGGAGCGGTGACATACCCATTGCCCAGACTGTGGATGTGGCAACGGTTGAACACCGCCGTGGACCACCCGAAGATGAAGTCCACCGTCCCTTCGATGTAGCAATCCTCGTAATACTGGCGGCATCCCTTGCCATAGGTGTAAAGTGTGTCCTGGAATCCCAGGAAGCGGCACCCCTTGAAAAACACACGGTCCGCGCTGACAAAGCAGGCCACCGCCTGCCCCACGGCACCGGCCGTGTTGCGGAACGTGATGTTCTCTGCATAGAAGTCGGGGGCATAGATGTAGCAGGAAGCCGAGCCGGAAGTCCCCGTTTCCTCACCGAAGCGGTTGGGCTTGGCGGCATAGTCGCCGTAAGAAAGCACGGCTCCCTCCTGCCCGATGAGGGCGACGTTGATTTTACTTTCGGGCACCACCAGTTTTTCTTCATACACGCCCGGCCGCACCAGGATGGTGGTACGCACGTTCTTCCGGTAGTCGGGCACGGCATTGATGGCCTCCTGCACCGTGAAGAAATCGCCGCTCCCGTCCTTGGCCACTACAAAATCGTAATGACGGACGTAAGGCGCCAATGCGGGCACGGCCTTGGCAATGGCATCGATGGCCAGACCGGCCACCACCCGTCCGCCGCGCACGTTGAGATGGGTATTATCCTCCCGTCCCTGGGGAATCGAGGGAACCGTGTTGGCAGGCACCCACATGAAAAGCTGCCTCGACTCCATCGGGCCAAGCCCTTCCACCAAGTCGTGCGTGATGCGGTTCAGGTCGACGAAAGGTACGTCCAGTTCCTCGGCCACCCGGCGCGGGGAATCCAGATAGGCCCCGTGGGTATCAATCAGCTTGCCACTTTCTTCGGACTGTTCCTCCAACGGACGGGCAGGACTGCGGGGATCCAGAACCGCATCGTCCAGCGTGATGCCGTCGGCCAGGACGGTCGTATCGGACTTCAGGGCAAAGTTGCGCCGCACGATGGAGTTGAACAGAACCGGTATACCTCCCTTGGCGCGGGTCTCGTTGACGAAACGGCGCAGGTTGTCATCGAAGGTAGTGCCGGGGTCGGTGTGCCGGGCCGAGTCAGGTTTCTCATCGTTGTGTCCGAACTGTATGAACACATAGTCGCCCTTCCTGAGCAAGGAAAGCACCTTGTCCCACCGGCCTTCGTCGATGAAGCTCTTGGTGCTGCGTCCGTTCACCGCGTGGTTGTCCACACGGATTTCCTCCGAGAGGAAACCGGGCAGCATCTGCCCCCATCCCCGCTCCGGGTTGCCTCCCCCCAGTTTTTTGTCGGCCATCGTAGAGTCGCCGATCATGAAAATGGTGATGCCCGGCCTGTCGGCCTTGAAAGCCGAGAGCAGCAGGAGCAGGCAGCCGAACAATATCAGTTTCTGTTTCATCTGTCTTTTCTTTTTTAGAGGTTAAGTGAAATATGTTTCGGATGGTTATTCTGCGGTTTCAGGTCTCCAGGTGTCATGCACGCCAAACAGGAAGTCCGCATCGTCGTAGCGTGCCGCTTCCTGTGGGGAAAGTTGCCGGCTCCAGGACACCCGCCCTCCGGTGGCGGCTCCCTCGCCCGTATTGGCATATTCCGCATAGCGGGCAGTCCGTTCGTTCTCGGGGTTCCGCCAGTTGTCCCAGCCTTCGGGAAGGATGTGCCCGCCCAGCTCGCAACGGATGAAAACCGTGGCGGCATACGGCCTCCACGGACGACCCAGATAGACTTTGTCAACGCCGGGAGCTGCCGTCAGCCTGCAGCCTTTGAACACATAGCCCACCGCCACGTCGGCCGGCGTGGAAGCAGCCGTCACATACGAATTGCGCTTGCTGTGAATCACGCAATCCTCAAACAGGGCGGTGGACGGACCGAAGATGAAGTCCGTGGTTCCCTCAATGTAGCAATGCCGGAAACAGAGGCGCGTCCCCCTCCTGCCGGTGTACACCGTATCCTGGTTTCCAAGGAAGCGGCACCCGATGAAGACCAAGCGGTCGCCCTCGGTGTGCAGTGCCACGGCTTGTCCCAGCGGGGCGGCGTTGTTCTCGATGGTCAGGTTGCGGAATGTGATGTCGTTCCCCTCCACCTTCAGGGTGTAGGTGCGGAATGTGCCCATCTTGTTGATGTTGGCATGGTCGTCGTAGGTGATGACGGTCTGCAAGGCATCTTCGCCCACGAACTCCACCCGTTGCAGCCAGGAGGGCACGACGACCTTTTCCTTGTAGGTACCTTTCCTGATGAGCACCGTCACCTTGTAGTCCATGAAGGCGCGTATGCCCTCCAAGGCTTCCGTCAGGGTGCGGTAGTCGCCCGTGCCGTCGCGTGCCACCACAAGAGTGTCTTTCCACCCCTCCGCTGCCGCGACCGGCATCAGTGAGCCGCCCAGCAACAGCCAGCAGACACACATCAGTTTCAGGCTATGCTTCATGGCTTTCTTCCCTCTACTTTTTTCCGCCGGTGATGGCCTTCACCGCCTGCAAGCGTTCCCATTCCAGGCTGGCCAGGATGAAGGGACCCACCGCCTTGGCATCGTTGGGACGGATGGCCTCGTTGATGTAATAGTCGTAATCGCCCGAACGGTAGTTCTTCCCTCCCAGACCGGCCACGGCACAAGCCTGCGTGATGGTGACCAGCCCGTCCGCGTCCACTTCGATGAAGTGTTTGAGGATACCTTTGTAGCCTTTGACGGCCACGTCCAGATAAGATTTGTCGAGGTAGCCCTTGCGCACGCCCTTGAACAAGGCATAGACAAACATGGCCGAACAGGAGGACTCCAGGTAGTTGCCCTTGTCGCCGCTGCGGTCCAGCACCTGGTACCACAGGCCGGTCTTGGCATCCTGCAACCGCTTCACCTGCGCTGCCACATTGTTGAAGACGACGAGCATGGAGTCGCGTCCCTCCTCGTGACAGGGGATGAAGTCGAGCGCATCCACAAAAGCCATGGCATACCAGCCCAGGGCACGCCCCCAGCTGTGTTGCGACTGTCCGGTCTGCGGGTCGGCCCAACGTTCCTTCCGGCTCACGTCGCAAGCATGACGGTAGAGTCCGTTGGCGGCATCGTAGGTGTGACGGGCAGCCATCAGAAACTGGTTCACGACATCGGGATAGGCATCCACCTGGTTGTTTCGGTAGGCGTATTCGGCATAGAAGGGTGCCCCCATGTAGACACCGTCCAGCCACACCTGGTTGGGATAAATCTTCTTGTGCCAGAATCCGCCGTCGGCGTTTCGCGGATGGGTGTCAAGCTGGCTGCGCAACAGGTCCAATGCTTTCCTGTACTTCGGGTCTTTGGTCTGTTCGTAGATGCGGAACAGGATTTTGCCGGAGTTCACACGATCCAGGCTGTAGTCCTCCAATTTGTATTTTTTGATGGTGCCGTCGGCATTTACCATCGTGTCGGCGTATGCCAGGGCATAGTCATAGAACTTGCGGTCACCGTAGCGGTCATACACGTCCAGCATGGACTGAAGCTCCAGTCCGTGGCAGTAGTCCCACTTCAGCGAGGGCTGGAAGTCCAGTTGCCACGACTCCGGGCACCGGATCATTTCCGACTCGGCCATGCGCACCGACCAGGGCAGTTCTTTACTCACTTGCTGCGCCGAGATGCCCACGGGCAATGCAACGGCAGCCGACAATGCAATCAAACCTGACAAGAAATTCTTTCTCATGTACTCGTTTCCTTTTTTGTGGTATCAGACCAATAAATATTCTCACGGACAAAAATAAAGGTTTCCACCAGAACCAAGGTGTATTTTTCGGGTAAAACAGGTGGATTAATTGTTCTTCGTTAGCGCAAACGACGGTTGCGGGGGCAGATTCATTCAAAAACCTGTCAAAATTGAGCATTTTACTAATAATTATGCTTTTCATGTTGCACGAACAGGGAAAAGACCTTAATTTTGAGGCCGCAATTAAGAATACCATTGCAACACAATATCAATTTATAAACTAAATCACACAAGAATGGAACAAGTTTTTGGTTACATCATCGGCTTAGGAGCAGCAGTGATGATGCCTATCATCTTTACAATTTTAGGAGTATGCATCGGAATCAGATTCAGCAAGGCGCTGAAGAGCGGCCTGCTGGTGGGCGTGGGCTTCGTGGGACTGTCCATCGTCACCGCCCTGCTGACCAGCAGCCTCGGCCCGGCACTCAACAAGGTGGTGGAAATCTACGGACTCCAGCTGAAAGTGTTCGACATGGGCTGGCCTGCGGCAGCCTCGGTGGCCTACAACACTTCGGTGGGCGCGTTCATCATTCCTGTCTGCCTGGGAGTGAACATCCTGATGCTGCTGACTAAAACCACGCGCACCGTCAACATCGACCTGTGGAACTACTGGCACTTCGCCTTCATCGGTGCCGTCGTCTACTTTGCCACGGACAGCATCCTGTGGGGGTTCTTTGCCGCCATCGTGTGCTACATCATCACCCTGATTGCCGCCGACTACACGGCCAAACGCTTCCAGTCCTTCTATCCCGGCATGGAGGGCATCTCCGTGCCACAGCCTTTCTGCGCGGGCTTCATCCCCTTCGCACTGGCCATCAACAAGCTGCTGGACAAGATACCGGGATTTGACAAGCTGTACATCGACGCCGAAGGCATGAAAAAGAAGTTCGGCCTGCTGGGCGAACCGCTGTTCCTGGGCATCCTGATCGGGTGCGGCATCGCAGCCCTGTCGTGCAGCAGCGGGAAGGAACTGGTGGACCGCATACCTTATATATTGGAACTGGGCATCAAGATGGGTGCCGTCATGGAACTGATTCCCCGCATCACGTCGCTCTTTATCGAAGGACTGAAGCCCATCTCGGACGCCACGCGCGAAATGATTGCCCGCAAGTTCAAGGGGGCTGTGGGACTGAACATCGGCATGAGCCCGGCCCTGGTCATCGGACACCCCACAACGCTGGTCGTGTCGCTCCTGCTCATCCCGGTCACCATCCTGCTGGCCGTGGTGCTGCCCGGCAACCAGTTCCTGCCCCTGGCCTCGCTGGCAGGCATGTTCTACGTCTTCCCGCTGGTACTGCCCATCACGCGCGGCAATGTGCTGAAGTCGTTCATCATCGGACTGGTGGCACTGACCGTCGGGCTGTACTTCGTGACCGACCTGGCTCCCTACTTCACCCAAGCCGCCCACAGTGCCTACGCCATGACCGTGGCCAAAGGCAGCCCCGACGGTGCGCTGAAGATACCCGACGGATTTGACGGCGGTGCGCTCGACTTCGCTTCCAGCATCTTCTCGTGGGTCATCTTCCACCTCACCTATTCGCTGAAGTACGTGGGTGCGGGCATCCTGGTGCTCTGCACGGCGGCACTGATGCTGTGGAACCGCCGCGCCATCCTCAAGTTCCAGCAAAAGGCAAACGAAGGAAACAACAATCAATAAGAATCAACCATAAACAAGAAAGGACACAGAATGAAAAGATTGGCTATCGCAATGATGCTGGGCATGGCAGCCGCCACCGCCTCCGCACAAGTGAACTACACCATGCAGGTTGCCTGCAACCCCCAAGACGTGAAAGGGTATGACACCGACCGCCTCCGCAGCAGTTTCCTGATGGAAAAGGTGATGGTGCCCGACGAAATCAACGTCACCTACTCCATGTACGACCGCTTCATCTACGGCGGAGCCGTGCCGGTGCAGAAAGAACTGGTGCTGGAGACCATCGACCCCCTGAAGGCCGAATACTTCCTCGAACGCAGAGAACTGGGAGTCATCAACGTGGGCGGTGAAGGCATCGTGACCGTGGACGGCAAGGAATATGCCCTCAATTTCAAGGAAGCCCTCTACGTGGGACGCGGCAACCGGAAAGTGACCTTCAAGAGCAAGGATGCCGCCAACCCCGCCAAGTTCTACATCAACTCGGCCACGGCACACAAGGCCTACAAGACCCAGCTCATCACCATCGACGGCCGCAAAGGTTCGCTCAAAGCCAACTCCTTCCCCGCCGGAAAGATGGAGGAGAGCAACGACCGCGTCATCAACCAACTGATTGTGAACAACGTGCTCGAGGAGGGACCCTGCCAACTGCAGATGGGACTGACCGAACTCAAGCCCGGCAGCGTATGGAACACCATGCCCGCGCACACACACAGCCGCCGCATCGAGGCTTACTTTTACTTCAACGTGCCCGAAGGCAACATGATTTGCCACCTTATGGGCGAGCCGCAGGAAGAACGCCTGGTGTGGATGAAGAACGAGCAAGCCATCATGTCGCCCGAGTGGTCCATCCACGCCGCCGCAGGCACGAGCAACTACATGTTCATCTGGGGCATGGCGGGCGAGAACCTCGACTACGGAGACATGGACAAGATTAACTACACCGACATGCGGTGAGCACAAGACGCCCCTGACCGGTGCCTCCGTCCCCTTCGGGGGAACGGAGGCGGGAGGCGCGGAAGCACAGTGGCTCATACTACGCTGTGCGACCGTGCCTCTTTTTTCCTCCCCACGGGGCACGGCACGTGTTTTTAGTCATTTTATCCATGCTTTCCACCAAATATTGCACCTCGGAAGCCCGGCAATGCCGTACCTTTGCCCCCCGATAACATACATATAAATCCATTATCATGAACCATCCTCAACAAAGTACAACGAGCAAGATGACCAACTACCGATGGGTCATCTGCGCCATGTTGTTTTTCGCAACTACCGTAAACTACCTCGACCGTCAGGTGCTCTCGCTGACGTGGAAAGACTTCATTGCCCCGGAGTTCCACTGGACAGACTCACACTACGGAGACATCACGGCCATCTTCTCTATCGTGTATGCCGTCGCCAACCTCTTCGCAGGCCGTTTCATCGACTGGATGGGCACCAGGAAGGGATACCTCTGGGCCATCGGCGTATGGTCTGCGGGTGCCTGCCTGCACGCCCTGTGCGGCTGGGCCACGGAACACGTGGTGGGCATCCACGACGCCGCAGAAATGGTCGGCGCCACAGGAGCGGTGGCCTCCACCATCGCCATCACGAGCGTCTACTTCTTCATCGCTGCCCGCGTGGTGCTGGGTCTCGGCGAGGCGGGCAACTTCCCCGCCGCCATCAAGGTCACAGCCGAGTACTTCCCGAAGAAAGACCGTGCCTTCTCCACCTCCATCTTCAACGCAGGAGCCACCGTAGGTGCGCTCGTCGCCCCCGTCACCATCCCCTCGCTGGCACGCTACTTCCAGCAACTGGGCGTGGGCAACGGCTGGGAGATGGCCTTCGTGACCATCGGTGCGCTGGGATTCGTGTGGATGGGACTCTGGATGTTCATGTACAAAAAGCCGCATGAGAACCCCTGCGTCAACCGTGCCGAACTGGCCTACATCGAGCAGGACAAGGAGGCAGAAGCCCAGGAAGCCCGGCAGAAAGCACAGGAGGCAGAGAAGAAGCTCTCCTTCTGGCAATGCCTGAAGTACCGGCAGGCGTGGGCATTCGCCGTGGGCAAGTTCATGACCGACGGCGTGTGGTGGTTCTTCCTGTTCTGGACGCCCGCCTACATCTCCGATGTCTACGGGTTTTCGTCCGACAGCTCGACGGCACAGCTCCTCATCTTTGTGCTCTACGCCATCACGATGCTGTCCATCTACGGCGGCAAGCTGCCCACCATCATCATCAACAAGACGGGACTGAATCCCTACGCCGCGCGCATGAGAGCCATGTTCATCTTCGCACTCTTCCCGCTGCTGGCCCTGTTCGCACAGCCGCTGGGCGAGTACTCCTACTGGTTCCCCATCATCATCATAGGCATCGCAGGAGCGGCACACCAGTCGTGGTCGGCCAACATCTATTCGGTCGTGGGCGACATGTTCCCCAACAACGCCGTAGCCACCATAACCGGACTGGGCGGCATGGCGGGCGGCATCGGTTCGTTCCTCATCAACAAGGGTTCCGGCCAACTGTTCGACCACGCCGCAGCCACCGGCATGACGTTCATGGGCTTCGAAGGCAAACCCGCAGGCTACTTCATCATCTTCTGCATCTGCGCGGTGGCCTACCTCATCGGCTGGTGCATCATGAAACTGCTCGTGCCGAGGTACAAGCCCATCGTGGTGGACTGATGTATGCAGACACCCCTCTCTTCAATAGGCAAAAATAGGGTAAACCCCGCAATGACCCGGAGCCGCGCTGGCTTCCGGGTCATTGCTTTCCTGTGGGGGCACGGAAGCCCGCACTGTCCGCTAACTCCCTATTACTGCTCCATATCGGCAGAAAATTTGGATTCTTCCGCCGCATTGCCTACCTTTATTGCATCACCCGCCGGCCAGGGCCGGCGGCGATGCCAAACCGGGATGGCAGAGAACCCGGCCAATCTTTGTGTAATTTTCCCGACAACTCCCGGCACGGACGGGGCATCGTCCCGGCACGTCCCGCAGACGGCTACAGACACCACAGGGAAGGGGTAGGGATGATTCCCACCAGACCTTGGGATGATTCCTACCAGACCTTGGGATGATTCCTACCAGACCTTGGGACGATTCCTACCAGACCTTGGGACGGTTCCTACCAGACCTTGGGACGGTTCCTACCAGACCTTGGGACGGTTCTCCACCCGCCTCGGGAGGCATCGGGAAAGCAACCGGAAAAGACAATATGCCGTATTACAAGAAAGTACAGAAAAGCATCAACGGAAAGTGGTA
>CAYPUJ010000050.1:0-17083 GCA_964413805.1 uncultured Bacteroides sp.
ATTTCCTTGAACTCCGGCCCCATGTCCAGGTTGTAATATACGCGGTACAGCCCGTTCATCCAAAGGTCTCTCTGGTCGGGTTTCAGTTCCCTTGCCTTCTCATAGCACGGTCTTGCCTTCTCATAGAATGCCCTCAGCGTCTGTTGGTCTTGCTGATACTGGGGAGCGTTGACATCGGCAGAAGCCTTCTCGGAGAAGTCCTGTGCCTGCAGGCAGTAAATCAATCCCAGGTTGGAATAAGCCTCGGCATAGTTAGGGTCAACTTCGGTCGTTTTCGTATAGAACTCGATGGCTTTGTCATAGTCCTTCATGTTATGATAGAGGTAGCCTTTCACATACAGGTAGAATGCGTTGTCGGAGTCCTTGGCCAACATTTCATCTGCAAACTGCATGGCTTCGTCATACTTGTTGTTGTTGCTGTAGTAGTCAACCAGATGGCCGAAGAAGAATGAATGTTCGGGGTATTTCTGAATGCCCTCCTTCAGCGAATTCACCCATTCCGCCGTGTCACCCTTGGCTTTTAATGCCGTAGAAACGAACTCCATGGCATATTTGCCCACATCTTTGTCGTCTGCTGCATAAGGGGCATACTTCAGTATGTTGTCATAGTCCTCGTTCTTGGCAGCGGCCAGACTTGCATAGTATGCGATTTGCGGCAGTATGGTATCTGTCTGCAGAAGGTTCTTGTCTGCGAACATGGGATGAACGGCCAGGTCGATGTAAGTGGCAAAGAACTCCAATGCCTTTGCGTTGTACTGTTTGGCTTCATCCTCCGTCCGGCCGGTAGCCCGGTTGAAGTACTCGATACCGCCATTGATCAGGTTGGGGCGTTCTGCAAGCATCACCACAGTGTTGTCTTTTCTGTACTTGTTTCTCACCTTCCCCTTTTCGTTGGGAATCTGGGCAAGGTCATCGCACTTGAAGAAATAGCGGCACATGTTTAACGCACTGTTGTAGACCTGAAGCGTGTCATACGGTTTCCTCAGGTAAGCGCTTTCCATTTCCTTTTCGCTTCTTCTTCTTTCGATAAGACCGGCCACATACCAGGTTTCGGCCTGGTCTTTGGTCTCAGAATTGGTCAAGGCACCTTGAATCAGTTCTTCGGCTTTGGCAAAGTCGGGGCTGGTTCCGTTGGCTATACTTTTCGCTTCTTTCACTGCTTTTTCCTGAGCGAAAGCACAGCCTGCGGCCAACAGTAATGCCACTGAAAATACTACACTTTTTCTCATAATGTTAATCCTTTTTTGAGTTAATATGATTTGTTTATTCTTCGTTTTCTTCGCTGTCCTCTACGTTGTCAAACAAGTCCCGTTGCCTGTGCGGGGTTTCTCCGGACTCTGCAGCAACGCTGTCTTCCACCGGCGCATCGTCTATATGCTCGGAATTGACCTTGCAGACAGAAGCGATTTCGTCGTTCCGCTTTTCGAGGTTTATCAGGCGGACACCCTGTGTGGCACGTCCCATGATACGCACGTCTTCCACTTTCAGGCGGATGGTGATGCCCGACTTGTTGATTATCATCAGGTCGTTCTCGTCGGTCACAGACTTTATGGCCACCAGCTTGCCTGTTTTCTCCGTGATGCTGATGGTCTTGACACCTTTTCCTCCACGGTTTGTCTTGCGGTAGTCTTCGATGTCGGAACGTTTCCCGTATCCCTGTTCCGAGACGACCATGATGGTTTCGGCTTCCGGGTCTTTGATGCAAATCATGCCCACGACTTCGTCCTGCCCGTCTTCGTCCAGAGTAATGCCGTGCACGCCCGTGGCTGTACGCCCCATGGGACGCACGGCGCTTTCGTGGAAGCGGATGGCACGTCCGTTGCGGTTGGCTATGATGATTTCGTTGTCGCCGTTGGTCATGCGTACCTCTATCACCTGGTCATCCTCCCGGATGGTAATGGCATTCACCCCGTTCTGCCGGGGACGCGAATACTGTTCGAGCAGCGTTTTCTTGATGATGCCTTTCTTGGTGCAGAACACGACATAGTGGCTGTTGATGAACGCTTCGTCGTTCAGGTTCTTGACACGCAAGTAGGCATTCACGGCATCGTCCGCGTCAATGTTCAGCAGGTTCTGGATGGCCCGCCCCTTGGAGTTCTTCGCGCCTTCGGGTATCTCGTAGACTTTCAGCCAATAGCACTTTCCCTTTTGCGTGAAGAACATCATCGTATTGTGCATGGTGGCCGGATAGATGTGCTCCACGAAGTCCTCGTCGCGCGTGTCCGAACCTTTCGAGCCTACCCCACCCCTGTTCTGGGCATGAAACTCGCTCAGGGGAGTGCGCTTGATGTAGCCCATGTGGGAAATGGTGATGATCATTTCGTCGTCGGCATAAAAGTCTTCGGGATTGAACTCCTCGGAGGAATAAACGATTTCCGAACGGCGCTCATCGTTGTACTTGCCTTTTATCTCAAGCAGCTCGTCTTTGATGACCTTGCGGCAGAGTTCGTCGTTGGACAGGATTTCCTCGAAATAGGCAATCCGCTCCTGTATGCTGTCGTACTCTGCGTGCAACTGGTCTTGCAGGAGTCCGGTCAGCTGGCGCAGGCGCATCTCGACAATGGCACGTGCCTGAATCTCGCTCAACTCGAAACGGCTCATCAGTTCTGCGATGGCATCGTTGGGAGTCTTGGCGGCACGGATTATTTTTATCACTTCGTCGATGTTGTCTGATGCGATGATCAGCCCTTCCAGGATGTGTGCCCGCTCCCTGGCCTTCCGCAAATCGTATTGCGTGCGGCGGATAACCACTTCGTGCCGATGCTCGATGAAGTATCTTATCAGGTCCTTCAGGTTGAGCAGACGCGGGCGGCCGTGCACCAGGGCCACATTGTTTACGCCGAATGAGGTCTGAAGCTGGGTCATCTTATATAACTTGTTCAGTATCACGCTGGCATTGGCATCCCTCCTCACGTCGATGACAATGCGCATACCCTGTCTGTCGCTTTCGTCATTGGCATTCGTAATGCCTTCGATCTTCTTTTCGTTGACCAGGTCGGCTATCGACTTGATCAGTTCCGCCTTGTTCACGCCATAAGGTATCTCGGTGACGACAATCTTGTCGTGCGTGTTGCCCGTCTCTATCTCTGCCTTGGCACGCATCACAATCCTGCCCCTTCCCGTGCGGTAGGCTTCGCGTACCCCGCTTATGCCGTAAATGTATCCGCCTGTCGGGAAGTCCGGTGCCTTCACATAGTTCATCAACTCTTCGATGTCAATCCCGTTGTTGTCGATGTAGGCAACGCAGGCATCAATCACTTCGCCCAGATTGTGTGTCGGCATGTTGGTGGCCATCCCGACCGCAATGCCCGATGCGCCATTGACCAGCAGATTGGGGATGCGTGTCGGCATGACAGTCGGTTCTTTCAGCGAACCGTCGAAATTGTCTGTCATGTCCACCGTTTCCTTGTCAAGATCCTGCATCATCTCCTCGCCTATCTTGCGCAGGCGGCACTCGGTGTAACGCATGGCAGCCGGACTGTCTCCGTCCACCGAACCAAAGTTGCCCTGCCCGTCGATGAGCATATAACGCATAGACCAGTCCTGCGCCATTCTGACGAGGGCGAGATATACGGACGAGTCGCCATGCGGGTGGTATTTTCCCAATACCTCGCCCACGATTCTGGCACATTTCTTATGAGGTTTGTCTGAAGTATTTCCTAATTCCATCATGCCGAAGAGGATTCTCCGGTGAACAGGTTTGAAACCGTCTCTCACATCCGGAAGGGCACGCGCTACAATAACTGACATAGAGTAGTTAATGTACGATGACTTCATTTCCTCCTCGATGTTTATCTTTATAATTCTGTCTTGATCAAGCATTTAAAAGGATATTAATTACACTTTACGTTAATGTCTGCCCCAAAAATCACGCTAAAGTAGTGCTTTTTTGTGACATACGAAAAAAATTCCATCATAAACTTTAAAAGTTTTGCGGGGGATATGTGGCAACCCCATAAACGCTGTTGAAAATCAGCAAGTAAGATGGCTGTTGTTGGACACCTGCATGGAACGTGCTCCGTACAGGCATCCCGTTTGCTCGATGCCTGTATCGGACGTGTTCCATACAGGTATCGAACAAACGGGATACAGGTGTCCATCGTGCGTCGGACAAGTCCAACCGTGACGTGCAGGCATAAAAAGAACTGCAAGCCTTCATGTGGAGATGTTATTCCACTGAAAGGCTTGCAGTTGCCAATGTGAGTAGTGCGGGGATTTATTGCTTCTGCCCGGAACTTTTCACAAAAAAGAAAAAGGCTGATTTATCGGGAGGATTCGTCCAGTATCTTCAAGGCCCGATCCAAAACGGTCGTATCGTCTATGAAGACCAATCCTCCGTCCGGTCCCGGTTCCAGATGTATTCCCACACATTTTCCTTCCTTAAAGTTGTGTCCTCCAAAAAAGTTTCTGACCGTGTCTACATCCAAACCGAGTTCATCGGCAATCCGATGCATACTTCCGTTTGGTAAAGCGTCTTTAATCTTTCTAAGTTCATTAAAAGTAATCGTTCTCATGTGTTTATATAAGTTTGGCAGTTAATGTCATATTGTCTCTATGGCCGATGTCGGCAGCCAACCCACTTTACCATCTTCCAGCTGGATTTCTTTCCATTCGCGCATCGTGTCGTCCTTTATCTCCACTTTGTGCCCTTCGTGCAAAATGAAAAGCGCGGTTCCGCTTTCACTCGGGGTGCTGCGTACCGTCACACTGGGCGACAGCACAATGGCACCCGTGCGGTTCAACAGTTTTCCCTTCTGGCTGTGTGCGAACAGGTTGCAGCAAACGGCAAACAACAGGAAAGCAACGCCCGTGCCAAACCCCAGCTTTTTCAGCCGCACTTGCCTGGAGAAAGAAAACAAAGCTACGGAAACCAGGAACAGGAGAAAGCACAGAATGCCCGCCTTGCCCCACGCATCGGCTCCCAGGCAGTTGATGAGGTTTTCAATCCAGGTTATGAAAAAGATGTCGGGGATGGCCGCCACCTTATCAATAGTCTTGGCACGCGCTATCTCCAGGTTGGCACGGATGTCCGCATTCCCGGACTGCAACAGCAAAGCCCGTTCGTAGTTCAGGATAGCCTTGGCGATATTGTCGGTTTTGTAGTAGCTGTTCCCCAAGTTGTAGTAAACTTCTGCTGCCTCTCCCTGTTCCAGCAAGGTCTCATAAACCTGGATGGCAGTTGCATAGTCATTCTCCATATAGGCACTGTCGCCTTCTGCTTTGGTGACGCTTGTGGTATGCTGCTTGGAGGCAAATTCCGTGTGCGAACCAATCTGCACGGAATCTGCCGGCAAATCCTGTCCCCACGCAAAGGTTGAGAACATCAGTCCGACGATATAAAATGAGATTCTTCTTGACATAATCCTAAGTCTTTTATTCAATGTTTGATGGAATTTTCCATTTTGCTGATAAGTGCTAACACGTCTGTATATACCTTGTCCATGGCCTGACTGGCATCGCCGGGGGCAAACCGGGCAAACTCGCAATCGTTGAGTGCCGCGATAAATTCGCTGATCAATGCTGCATCGACACCATACTTCTGCAATTCCTCTTCGATATTGTCTTTCGACAGGCGTGAAACCGGAATATTCAGCTTGTCGCTGATGTATCCCCACAGCGCCTTCAAAACTTCATCGTAGAATTCTTCCTTCTTTGACTCGGCCAACAACTTACCGGCCAGCTTCATACGCTTCACGGCCACCTTGTTGGCTTTCTTGATGCGCACTTGGGCCACATTGGCATTGGCGGCAATCTGCTTGCGGTAGCCGGCGAAAAGAACGATGAACAGCAGAGCCGGAACAGCGTACCACAGCCAATAGGCCACAGAACCGAAGAAGAATGCACCTTTCGGCTTGAGTGTGACATCGTTTTGTTTGATATACCGGATGTCTTCGTTGAGCACCCTCAGGTCTTCCTTGGCCGTAAAGCTGGCAATGGTCTGCGAGGCGTTGCCTGCTCCCTTTTCCACCTGCAGTTCATAAGCCTCGGTAGTCAACGTCTTATAAGATTTCGAACGGATGTCGAAATAGCTGAACCGGACCGGAGGAATCTTGTAGGTACCGGCATTGCGCGGGATGGCCAAATACTCAATCACCTGGTTTCCTGACAGCCCGGAGCTTGTCAGACGCGACTGGTTGTCCACCTTGGGGTCGTACACTTCGAAGTCTTCGGGAAACTTCACTTCCGGCGTAGTTATCAGTTTCTGGTTGCCCGTGCCGGAAATGACGATCTTGACAGTTACCGCATCGTTTGTCTTGACATCTGTACTGCTGATGGAAGAAGATATGTTGAACTCCCCTACTCCACCGGAGAATCCTTCGGGTTTCCCATCCGGCAAAGGTTTGACATCGATTGTCAGTTTCGGAGTAAACAGCGATTTCTTGAGTTCCACGTAATTGTTTCCCCCGTTGAAGAAAGCTTCGAACGGATCGTCCACCTGAATCATCTTTGCGATTGACGCATCAAAGCGGGCTGCGTCTATGGTCAGCTTGCCGGTTTGTTGCGGGAACAGCACAAACTGCCGGTAGATGGTCGTCTGGTAGTTCCGTCCCTTATAATGCTCCAGACTCCATTTGCGGTTGGTGGGCAATTCTATTTCCTGCGAGTGGAAGCCTTTAAAGTCGGGCAACTTAATATTGTCGAAGCCCCGTAAATCGATGGCGGTGTAGATTTTGTAAGTCAGCAACAAGGCTTCCTGTTCGTACACGCTTGATTTGTTAATCGTGGCTGCTATGAACAAATCGTCGTTGCTTATGGCTGTGGCAGCCGATGATTTGCTCCTTCCACCTTGGGCGTTGTTTTGCTGGCCGCCTGCCTGTGTGTTGTCTGCCGGCAAGACCCTGATGGTGACAGAATTGGATACCATCTGATTGCCATCGGCTGTGATGGAGGCTCCCGGCAATGTATATTCCCCTTCCTGTTTGGCCATAAGGATGTAAGTGAATGTTACGCTCCGGTTGGAAACTGTATTCCCATTGACCATCTGCACACTTGTTTGCACAGACCGGTTTGGCCCCATCAGCACGTCGAAGTCCTTGATGGAAGGCACACGGAAGTCTTTCACATCTTGCGTTGTAATTGTATAGGAAAGCCTGAACTGATCGCCTACGGCCACGGCATCCGGTGCCGATGCAGTAAACGTCACTTTGTCGTCCGCATAGCCCTGTAGACAAATTGCAATGAATGTAATCCACAAGAAAAGATATTTCTTCATATAACCACTTACTGTCTTTTATGTTCTTTATATATTACCAATCTTTCTCTAATTTTCCTCCTTGGATGACCTGCTGTTGCTTTTTCACTTTGTCTTGCACGTCTTGTTCGTCTTGCATGACCGATTTCAACAGTTGTTCGGCATTTTCCTTCGACATCTGATTGTCTTGCTGCTGTTGCTGGTCTTGCTGTTGGTTCTGCTGCTGATTGTCTTGCTGATCTTGTTGCTGTTGTTGGTCTTGCTGCTGATCCTGTTGCTCCTGGTTCTGGTCTTGCTGTTGCTGGTCCTGGTCCTGTTGTTGCTGATCATTCAGCATTTTCTGAGCCAAAGCCAGGTTATAGCGTGTCTCGTCGTCGTTAGGGTTATTGCGCAACGACTGTTTGTAGGCCTCTATCGCTTTGGCATATTCCTTTTGCGAGTGAAAGATGACTCCCACGTTGTGGTAGATGCTGGCCAGATTGGGCTTTTCTTTTTCTATTTTCGCAGCCGTGGCATACTGGTCCATAGCATCTTGCAGCTTGTTTTGCATCATCAAGGCATTGCCCAGGTTGAACATTGCGATGGCCGATTGTGGATTGGCATCCAATGCCTTCCGGTAGTTGATTTCCGCATCGACAAACAGGCTGTCTGCAAAAGCGCGATTGCCTTTGCGCAGAAAATCGCGTTCTACCTTCTGGGCTGCGGCAGATACAGCTACTCCCAGCGATAGAATCATAATTCCTATACTTTTGTGTAACATATCTGGTCTTACTTTTTAGTTGAAAAGAGATGAACGTTTCTGAATAATGGATTCTTGCGTTCCAGTATCAGCATTTCTGCCAGCAACAGCAAAAGAATGCCCCATGCCACAACCTGAAACTGCTCGTTGTATTCGGTATAAACCTGTGTTTCAACGTCGGCCTTGGCGAGCTTGTTCATTTCTTGCGTGATGGCTTTCTGAGCGTTATTCGTGTTGTCCACGCGGACATAGATGCCGTTGCCGGCCCGTGCCACTTCCTGACACATCTGCTCGTTCAAATGAGTCACAATGACATTGCCATTCCTATCGCGGCGATAATCGTTCGAATCTTCTGCCGGGATGGGAGCCCCATCCGGCATCCCCACGCCCAACACATTGATCTGTATTCCTTTCTCAGCCGCAGCCTTGGCAGCTTCAACTGCACCGCCTTCGTGATTCTCACCGTCAGTGATCACAATGACCGCATGCCCTACCCCCTCTTGCGGAGTAAAGCTGCGTGTTGCCAGGTTGACGGCAGCACCAATGGCAGTGCCTTGCTTGGAAATGAGAGAGGGGCTGATCGACTCCAAGAACATTTTGGCCGAAATATAGTCACTTGTTATGGGCAGCTGGGTAAAAGCATCACCGGCAAAGACTATCATTCCCACCTTGTCATTTTCCATCTTGTCTACCAATTGCGATACAAGGCGTTTGGCCTTCTCCAACCGGCTGGGTTGAATGTCCCTTGCCAACATGGAATTGGAAATGTCCAGCGCGATAATCACTTCAATGCCTTGCCGTTTTACCGTTTCCAGCTTTGAACCGAATTGCGGACGTGCCAATAAAACAGCAAACAGTCCAATGGCCACAAGCAATATCCCGAACTTTACATCGGGACGGTATTTAGACACATCGGGCATTAGCCGAGCCATCAGCAACGGGTCTCCAAACTTACGTATAGCCTTCCGTCTCTGATAGTTGGAATAGAGATAAATTGCTGCTAAGAAAGGCACCAACAGCAATAAATACAAGTATGTGGGTTCTTCAAATCGAAACATATTTATCTACGGTTCATTTTGTCATTTGTAAACTTTGTATTCGCATCCCGCCCTCTTTCTCACGGAATTTTCTTTAGTATCGAGTTGCGTAATAATACTTCCAACAACACGCACAGAAGACTCAGCCACGCGAACATGCGATATTGTTCCTCGCGCTTACTATACTCTTTCACGTGAAGTTTGGTCTTTTCCAGCTTGTCAATCTCTTCATATACTTCTTTCAATTTCGAATTGCTCGTGGCACGGAAATACTCTCCTTCGGTGATGCCTGCAATCTGTGTCAATGTCTTTTCATCGATTTCTACCGGTAAGTTGACATACTGCACAGTTCCCCCTACCGGATAGGGATAAGGAGCCGTGCCATTTGTCCCCACACCAATCGTATATACCCGAATGCCAAAGCTCTTGGAAATCTCTGCCGCTGTCAATGGAGAAATGTCTCCGGTGTTGTTGGTGCCGTCTGTCAACAGAATAATGACCTTTGATTTGGCTTTGCTGTCTTTCAAACGGGTTACGGCATTAGCGATTCCCATCCCCACGGCCGTTCCATCTTCAATCAAACCGCATTTTACGTCCTTTATCAGATTTAACAGAACAGCATGGTCTACGGTCAACGGACATTGCGTGAAACTTTCACCCGCAAACAATGTGATACCGATATTGTCATTGGGGCGCCCATTCACGAACTTTGCCGCCACATCTTTGGCTGCTTCCAAACGGTTAGGCTTCAGGTCCTCGGCCAACATACTGGTCGATACGTCTATGGCCAGCATTATGTCAATCCCTTCTATCTCGCTGTTTTGCCAGTTGTCTGTTGTCTGCGGACGAGCCAACACCACAATGATAAGTACAATGGCTATAATCCGCAACGCAAATGGAAGATGCAGTAAATAGTTTCTGTAGCTTTTAGGCGTATGGGCATATACCCGCGCATCCGAAATCTGAAGCGTGGCTTCGGTCTTCCTCCGCTTCATCACATACCAGACGATATAAGGTATGAGCAACAATAATAAAAACAAATATTCAATATTGGCGAAAACCATACATCTACAATTATAAGTTTATTACATGAAAGAGAACTACCTTCATCAGAAGAAGAAATTATACAACTCCTTACATATATATATCAGGAAAAGCACCACAATCACTCCCGATAGAGCCACCCCTGCACCCAACCAGACTTTCGTACGCAAAGAACGCTTTTCGATAATGGTTATCTCTGTGGGTTGCGGTTTGGCGTTTGGATCTTCTGCTATCTTGGTCTCGTTTATGAAATCAATGGCGTTCAGCAGATTGGCATCATTTTCATTCATCTGCGGACTGTGCCTGGCAAATTTCACAAGGTCTGCCGTCTGGAACAGTTCACGCAAATCTTTAAGTGCCGCTTTATCCTTTACTTCCAACAGTTTTTCTATGATTTCAGACGAAGTCATTTCCTGTGCGTTGAAGTTAAAGCGTTCCTTGATATACACACGAAGCGTGTCGGTCAATTCTGTATAGTATTCTTTTGATAAGCCTTTTTGCCAGATTTTCTCATTCTTGATCTGTTCTATTTTTTGCATGGCCAATTGGTGAGGAGGCAGTTTGGGAGTAACCTTTACCTTGCGTATGATCGGTTTATTGTCGAATATGCGCCGGACAAGATACGCCAATACGATTCCTATTGGAATGAGCAAAATGACACATGCAATGACTCCATACCAGTCTTCCCAGACAAAAGGAACCTTCATGACAGTCTTCGGACCGAAGAACTGTTCCGGATGTTCCGGGTCGATGGGTACAGGCATCGGATAGACCTTCAAGGCCAACGCTTTCGAACGGTATACCGTGCTGTCTACCAATACCTCCATCGGTGGCAAATAGTAAAGAGCGGAGTCGAACGAAGTGATGGTATATTCCTGCTTTATATGCAGGCGTTTTCGTCCGTCCAGATATAGCGTGTCAGGTTTTGCGACATCTACGACCTCCACACCTTTTACAATCGTATCGCGATAAACCGGGAGAATGGCATACTTACCTGCATCAGTCGTCACTTCCAACGTTATTTTTGTTTGTTGCCCGATAAGGATTTGCAAGGAGTCGATGCTGGCATCTACCGTAACCGATTGTCCGGTCACTTTGCCTGTCACTATTCCCAAGAAAATTATCAGCAATAATCTATTTTTCATTTTCCAAATCAGTTCCGTTTTGCAAATAAGTTCATCAATGCCTTCACATAGTCCTGGTCTGTCCGTACCGATACGTTATCCACATTGCTTTTTGTGAAAGTTTCATTCAATTCAGCCTGCCTGTTGACCCACCAGTCATGATGAGCACGCCGTACCGCACGGGATGACGTATCAATCCATTGTTCATGCCCTGTTTCCGCATCCTTTATTTTCATTAATCCGATAGCTGGCAGTGTTTCTACACGCCGGTCATATACTTGGATGGCTACTACATCGTGTTTGCGATTGGCTATGGTCATTGCATTCCTGAAGTTTTCCTGATCTATAAAATCAGATAAAACAAAAGCCGTACATCGCCGTTTCATCACGTTTGTCAAGTATTCCAACCCTGTTCTAACACTAGTCCTGCGGCTTTCCGCATGAAAGTCTATCAGCTCACGTATAATATAAAGGATGTGCTTTCGCCCTTTTTTAGGCGGGATAAACTTTTCAATGTGGTCAGAGAAGAAAATAACTCCGATTTTATCGTTGTTCTGGATGGCAGAAAAAGCTATTGTCGCTGCTATTTCTGCAACCATGTCTTTTTTCATCTGCTTGACCGTACCAAATTCCAAACTACCGGAAACATCCACCAGCAACATTACGGTCAGTTCGCGTTCCTCCTCAAAAACCTTCACATAAGGTCTGTTGAAACGGGCCGTAACATTCCAGTCAATGTCCCGTATGTCATCGCCAAACTGATATTCACGCACTTCGGAAAAGGCCATTCCCCTACCCTTAAAAGCCGAATGATACTGTCCTGCAAAAATATTATTGGACAATCCCCGCGTCTTTATTTCAATTTGCCGGACCTTTTTCAAAATATCTGTCGTTTCCATCGAAGTGAAGCCCTCCCCGTCCTGTCAATTTAAGGTACTTCTACCTTGTTTAAGATTCTGCTAACGATTTCATCCGAAGTCAGATTGCTGGCTTCAGCCTCGTAGGTCAAACCGATGCGATGCCGCAATACGTCGTGAGCCACTGCCCGTACATCTTCCGGAATGACATATCCCCGGCGTTTGATAAAGGCGTAACTGCGTGCAGCCAATGCCAGGTTAATAGAAGCACGAGGCGAACCGCCAAAACCGATCATATCCTTTAAATCTTTCAAATCGTATTTCTCCGGATAGCGCGTAGCAAACACAATGTCAACAATGTACTTTTCTATTTTTTCATCCAGATATACTTGCCGCACGATATTTCTTGCTTCAAGAATTTCGGTAGCTTTTAAAATAGGACGAATGGTGGCCCGTTCACCGTGAATATTCTGGCGGATAATCAGCTTTTCTTCCTCCAGCTTGGGATAATCGATAACAACTTTCAACATAAAACGGTCTACTTGGGCTTCAGGGAGAGGATATGTACCTTCCTGTTCTATAGGATTCTGAGTCGCAAGCACTAAGAAAGGTTCTGGCAATCGGAATGTCTCCTTGCCGATGGTGACTTGTCGTTCTTGCATGGCTTCCAACAAAGCACTTTGCACCTTTGCCGGTGCACGGTTTATTTCATCCGCCAATACAAAATTAGCGAATACCGGTCCCTTCTTCACCAGGAAAGATTCGTCTTTCTGACTGTATACCATTGTACCGATTACGTCTGCAGGAAGCAAATCGGGAGTAAACTGGATACGGCTATATTGAGCATCAATCAACGATGCCAATGTTTTGATTGCAAGTGTCTTTGCCAAACCAGGAACACCTTCTAACAGTACGTGTCCATCTGACAGCAACCCTATTAATAATGACTCGACCAGATGCTTTTGTCCAACAATGACCTGGTCCATTCCTGTTGTGAGGTGAGTGATGAAAGCACTTTGTCTTTCAATTCGTTCGTTCAGTTCACGGATATCAACTATATCTGCCATAATTTCACTTTTGTTATACTTATTATTCTAATGAAACTTTATGTCGTATTTTTATTTCGCTTTCAAAAGTACTGCAATAAATCCAACCGCACCAATTAATTTTTATTAAAAAAGCAATGCAAAGCATTTAGATTAGAATACTTTTATAGAGTTTAGGACTTGGCGAAAATAAAGAATAGCTTTTTATTCCTTCTTAACTAATTGAGGGATTCGTATTTTGGTGCCCACAGGTACGTTATCGGGATTTTTGATTGCATCCGGATTATGTTTGATTAGATACGGGTATAAGGCTTTGGTTCCATAAAAACGCAATGATATTCTCGTCAGGGTTTCACCCGGCTGAATGGTGTGAACTGTTTTCGTACCGATAATAATGTAACTGGCCGAGTCAAGCTGATAAGTCTCCGACTCTGCATTTTCCTGTGCTGTAACAGAAACATTTACTCCTGTTTGTGACAGGATAGAATCATGGACAGCAAGCAGGCTGTCCACCAGTTGCGTATATTCTTCGGTTGGGTTCTTTGTTGTAGACACATGGGGCGATTCCATCGCAGCAGCAGAATCTGTTTTATCTCCGCCTAACAGGTCGGGATAATAAACAGAAATCACCACTCCTATGCATAGGAGTATGATAAATACAACGATGCCTATAAAATATCTCATAACAGGCATATTCCCGGTAGGCTGCGTGGTTGGTTCCTGAGTCTGTTCATTCTGAAGGATAACCTCCTCCTTTTCGACAAATGGTTCTATCGTGGTTGAGGATTCTTCAGTTTGTTCTTCCTCTACATTATTTAAATCAGTTTCTGCATTGATAGGGAAATATTCTTCTTCATTCTCAGTTTCATCCTCATTGCTACCATTATCTGTGCAGATGTCTTCCAGGTTAGCGTCATTCGTTATGGGAACAGCCTCAAAATGAGAGAAAGGCTTATTTATCGCCTCTTTCAATGCAGGATCAGGAGTAAAAGATATTTTTGTATGTCCTTCTATCTCAAAACGTTCTCCTGTGTTTATGTTTATACTCTCCCTGCTTTCTACTTCTATCAGTCTGAACGTCCCCAATCCCTTAATTTTGACATACTTGCCTTTCTGCAGAGATTCTTCAATCAATGAAAAAAACTCTTTTACAAAGCTTTCTGCATTTTTCTTGCTCATGCCGTGTTTATCGGCAAGCCAGTCTGTCAAATCTTGTGTGTTCAACTTTTCGTTCATACCCCTAAAAAGACATTCATTTAAATTTTTCTTTTAACGATGAACTTGGGCGATATGTCAGAACCAGCTTTGGAGGAATCAAAAGGCGTTGTTTAGTTATTGGATTCACAAAGATACGTTCCATTTTCTTTTTTACTTCAAACGTTCCAAATCCCTGTATGGCAATGGAATTCCCTTCTTGCCATTGTCGAGCCATTTCCAACAGCAGCGAAGACATCAGTTTAGAGGTATCTGTCAGTGTGTACCCTAACCGTTGAGATAATTCGATAGTAAATTCTCTGTTATTCAAGACCTGTTTCTCTTAATTTCCCAAAAACATTCCGCGATATTAATGGATTTTCTCTATATGTGCAAGAATCAGAATGCTTTTTAGCTTATTTGGCCAAAAAGGTCAAAGTCATCGGCATCAACGATTCTTACCTGATAAAAATCTCCGATGGTCAGCGCATGATTTTCCTTCCTGATTAAGACTTCCGGATCCACTTCTGGAGAATCGAATTCGGTACGTCCTATGTAATAATCACCTTCTAACCGATCAATGATGACTTTCATTTCTTTTCCTATTTTTTGAGCATTCAATTCTGCGGAAATCTCTTGTTGAATAGCCATCAATTCATCCAACCGGGCCTGTTTTACTTCCATCGGAATGTCATCCACATAGTTCTCGGCCGAGAAAGTCCCTTCTTCCTCAGAATACGCAAAAGCCCCCATTCTATCAAACCGCGTTTCCCGGACAAAGTTCTTCAGTTCTTCATAATCGGCTTCTGTTTCTCCCGGATGCCCAACCATTAACGTAGTCCGCAAATGAATACCCGGAACAGTTTCACGGATTAAGCCGATAAGCCGAAGAGTTTCCTGCTTGTTTACATGCCTGCGCATCTTTTGCAACATATTGTCACTGATATGCTGCAAGGCAATGTCCATATAACGGCAGACATTCGGATATTCCCGCATGACACGCAACAAATCTTCAGGGAAATGAGCCGGGTACGCATAATGCAAACGAATCCAATCGACACCCGGTATTTGAGCCATCTGTTCTATCAACTGAGGCAACATTTGCTTGTGATAAAGGTCTGTTCCATAATATGTCAGTTCTTGTGCTATGACCTGAAACTCTTTCACTCCTTTACTCACCAGGCGGGACACTTCCTCCAGAATCTCATTCATTGGCCTTGAGACATGATGCCCTGTAATCAAAGGAATAGCACAATAAGAACAATGCCGGTCACATCCTTCCGATATCTTCAGATATGCGTAATGCGAAGGAGTTGTCAATACACGGTCCAAACGGTATCTCTCTTGATAAACATGCCCTAAATCGGCCAATAGTCCTGTCCAGTCAAATTTGCCGTAAAACTTATCTACTTGCGGTATTTCTATCGAGAGTTCCTTTAGATAACGCTCGGAAAGACATCCCATGACATACAGTTTTTCCAACTGTCCTTTCTCTTTGGCTTGGGCGAATTCCAGTATCATATTAATGGATTCTTCCTTGGCATCGCCGATAAAGCCGCATGTATTGATTACCGCAATTTCTCCTTTAGGTTGCTCTGCATCATGAGTCACACGATACCCCGCTGCCTCAAGCTGCTTCATCAGATGTTCGGAGTCGGTCAGGTTCTTGGAACATCCCAATGTAACAATGTCAACCGTCTTCCGCCTCATCAGTTTCCTCCGAATAAAGAATTGACAAATTCCTTCTTGCAGAATACCTGCAAATCTTCCATTCCTTCACCCAATCCTATGTATTTCACGGGAATCTTGAATTGGTCGGAAATACCTATAACAACCCCTCCCTTGGCACTTCCGTCCAGTTTGGTCACAGCAATCGCCGTGACTTCTGTTGCTAATGTGAATTGTTTCGCTTGTTCAAAAGCATTCTGGCCGGTTGAGCCATCCAAAACAAGCAATACTTCATGAGGAGCATCAGGCACGACTTTCTTCATCACATTTTTTATTTTTGTCAGCTCATTCATCAGGCCAACCTTGTTGTGAAGCCTGCCCGCCGTATCAATGATAACAACATCAGCCCCATTGGCGACTGCCGAACTTAGCGTATCATAGGCCACAGAAGCCGGGTCTGCCCCCATCTTCTGTTTGATGACAGGCACTCCCACTTTCTCTCCCCAAATCATCAGTTGTTCTACGGCTGCTGCACGGAAGGTGTCTGCCGCTCCTAAGAATACAGATTTTCCCGCTTTCTTGAATTGATAGGCCAGTTTACCGATAGTCGTTGTTTTGCCGACCCCATTCACACCTACCACCATAATTACATAAGGTTTCTTTTTAAGAGGTGCTTCAAATTCGTCTGTGTCAATCGTTCGGTTTTCCGTCAGTAATGCAGCTATTTCATCGCGCAAGATATGGTTCAGTTCCGTTGCATTCATGTATTTATCGGCAGCAACCCTCTTTTCAATGCGGTCAATAATCTTTAAGGTCGTCTCCACTCCTACATCTGATGTTATCAGCACCTCTTCCAAATCATCCAGAACCTCGTCGTCCACTTTTGATTTTCCTGCCACAGCGCGGGCTATTTTCCCGAACACACTTTCTTTCGTCTTTGACAACCCTTTGTCCAGGGTTTCCTTCTTCTCTTTTGAAAAAAAACTTAAAAATCCCATAATCAATCTGTTTTGTAGGTACATAAACCGCGAATGAACCTTAATCGGGGCAAACCACATTATTGACATTGGCACATTCAGCTTCTTACTTAGCGCAAAAGTAGACATAAATCGCAATTTATATGCCAATTTTATAGAAAAGAATTAAGACTACCCCTATCTTTAATGGCGTGGAGGTCTCAGT
>CAYPUJ010000051.1:0-16936 GCA_964413805.1 uncultured Bacteroides sp.
TTGAAATTATTCTCAATTGAAGAGATGTCGGTGTCAGAAGCACTGAATGTTAAAGATGGAAGTGGTATTGATTGCCTAAAACATATCCAGATTATATAACTTATTAATATTAAGGATAATGAGACAATGTGTGTATATTTTTCTGATAGCTGTATTATTTAGCTGTGGTCAAATTGTAAATGCGCAAACTCGTATATATGGTAAAATTATAGATATCGACCATAAACCAATTCCAGGAGTAAGTTGTGTGCTTTTAAATCTTCCCGATTCCATACAAATTGCTGGAACGACAAGTGATTTGGAAGGATATTTTTATTTGGAAGCAAATGAGTATAAAGAATATATCCTGCAGTTATCATCTATTGGATATGAAAAAATAAAGCAAATCTGTAAACCCGGCAATTTGGGAAATATAAAGCTAATCGAAGACACTATGCTTCTTGCCGAAGTGGTTGTTACGCCGCAAATTCTAAATACTTTCGGAAACAGAGATCAATTGACACTGAGCGAAACATCCAAGAAAGTAGGCAACAATGCTTTGGATGCAATCAGTAGTCTGCCTCAATTTAAGACAGACATCAGCAACGACGCCCTGGTGACAGTAGATAATAAAAATATTCTTGTACTGATAGATGGTATGAGACGTTCTTCACGTGAACTGAAAATGCTCAAAGCCGATGAAATCAAGAATATTCAGTATTATAGTAATCCTCCAGCAAGATATGCACATGAAAACATAGGTGCCGTCATCGATGTGAAAACAAAGAAAAAAGCCGATAAACTATACAGTCTATATCTTGATACGAAGAACGGAATAACAACGGGATACGGTACAGATATGCTCTCTATGGCGTATATGGACTCTTTGAATATGGTCACGGCGGCGTATTTCATAGACTATCGCATCCTGAACGACAATAGGATGAACAACACCTATTCATATGCCGGAGAAACAAATGAATATAGAGGACTGCCCGGCAGTTATAACGGTCAATATCATATTGCTCAGCTTGCTTATCAGCGTTATCAAGGTAAGAACCTTTTCAATACCAAAATTGAATACCGCAAATCTCCCGGGAAACAAAAATACGAACAAGAACTGATGAAACAAAACGACAATCCACCAATCAACAGTCGAAATCTCCAAAGTAACTATTCATCCGTTTCTGCCGACCTCTACTATATGTATATGTTCAATCAGAACAGAAATTTATCTATAAACATATTGAACACCTACTATCATTCAAACTCGGATAATATTCTGGCAAGCAACGAAAGCGGATACTCGTATGAAAACCATATAAATAACAAATCCTATTCCATAATAGCCGAAGCGCTGTATAACGGTAAATTATGGAACGGAGATTTCAATGTGGGTGTCTATTACCAATATAAAAATCTATACCAAAAATATAATTTTACCGAGAACACAACAATCGACACACACAAAGAATATGTATATGTAGATTATAGTAATGCAGTAGGCATATTCTCATATAACATAGGTCTTGGATTGGAAAACAATCACTATAAGACTGCCACAGACGAGAAATTCAATTATCTGGTATTCCGTCCATCATTGGTTTTGAATGTTCAATATAACAAACACTCAGCAATGAGGCTTACCTCCTCTATAAACTCAAATGTCCCCAATGTCGGAGATTTGACCAATAGCATTTTGACGATTGACAAACATTTCTATTCACAAGGAAATACCGCTCTGAAACCATATTATTACTATTACACAAACATTAGCTACCAATATGCTTCTGACAATGGGAAATTTTATATTGCCCCGTCAGTAACCTATTCATATTATCCGAATAGAAATATGCCCGTATTGTTTACCGAAGATGACGATATCATTCTCAGGTTGGCGAAATTAGATGATGTTCATAGCATAGGAGCGTCTTTATCGTTAAATTACAAGCCCGTCAGTTGGTTTATCCTCCAGCCATTCTATAACTATGAATACCTGACATACAAGACATACAATCAAGTTGTAAACCATGACATCCATAATGCCGGTATTAGTATCCAGCTCCTGCCGAAAAATTGGCAGATTATATGGAACAGCAACATCCCTATGACATTGGTCGATGGTGACATATATACCCGTATAGGATTTAATATGAGTGCCTCAGTGCTTTACAAATATAAGTCTATGTCAGTAGGAATGGAATATATTTATAATCCGAATCCATCAAAAATCTATGCAGACATCAAAGGCTTCTGTTTTTCGGAAGAGACTAAATGGAACAACTTTAAGAATCTCTTGTCCTTGAAGTTTACATATTATTTCTCCAAAGGCAAATCCCGTGGTCACGTAGGGAAGCGCATTAACAATTCTGATAAAGATTCTGGACTGATAAATATTAATACTGCAAAATAAATTAACGTGAAATTCCATTTTGTTAAACAACTGGATGCAATGCGGAGTTGCCATGCCTTTTTTAACTCAAGCAATTGTTGATATTGGAATAAAGCATAATAACATAGGGTTTATATGGCTTGTCCTATTGGGAGAACTGATGATTGTCACAGGACGTACAGCAACTGATTTTATACGCCGGTGGCTGTTACTTCATATCTCCATGCGGATAAACATTTCCTTGGTAAGTGCAGCGCAGGCGGTGGGAATGGGAGGATACTCAAGCTGATTTATTTGATGTCCAAATGAAATCACTTAAACTGCAACAGACACAGGAAGCCGGATCTATATTCATTAACGAGGTCAAGAACATACTGATTACAGTTTTTGCAGCGACTGCTGTGATAAATAATCAGATAACACTTGGTGCCATGCTCGCCATCCAGTATATCGTTGGGCAGCTCAACTCTCCAGTAGAACAACTTATGTCATTCATATACTCTCTACAGGACGTGAAGATTTCCCTTGAACGAATCAATGAAATTCATGAAGGTAAGAACGAGGAATCTAAGGAAAATCAGGCAAAAGCATTTGACGCTGAAAAATCAATCAAAATCGAAGACATTGATTTTAAATATGACCTCCATGCTTTGAAAAAAACGCTTGATTGTGTATCATTCTACATTCCAGAAGGGAAAGTGACAGCCATTGTAGGAGCATCAGGGAGTGGAAAAACTACGTTGATTAAACTTATGCTCGGTTATTACCCGGTTTTGTCCGGACGAATCTCCATATCCGGGCGGAATATTAACGAATACAACCTCAAATGGTGGAGGCGCCATTGTGGGGTAGTAATGCAGGATGGAGTGATATTTTCCGAATCTATTGCAAGGAATATTGCTGTAGATGATGGAGATATTGATGTCGCCCGGCTTGAACAAGCAGCTAAAATAGCCAATATACATGACTATGTAATAGGACTTCCACTAAAATACAACACTATTATTGGGCGTGACGGAGTTGGGTTGAGCCAAGGTCAGAAACAACGCATCCTCATAGCCCGTGCTGTCTATAAGAATCCTGATTTCATCTTTTTGGATGAAGCGACCAATGCACTTGACGCAAAAAATGAAAGAGCGATAGTGGAAAACCTTAACGATTTTTACAAAGGCCGTACAGTCATTATCGTTGCCCATCGTTTATCTACAGTAAAAAAATGCAGATCAGATTATTGTAATTGACAAAGGTAAACCTGTTGGCGGAATTAAAATAGCGCATATTTAACTCTGCCAATAGGTAAGTTCATTTATACTATCAGTAAACGTAGAACTATTTATATATTCTTTTATCAACTCATTGACAGCATCTTCATCTACACCTGTACCAGAACTGTCACCCCATGTTACCCACTCTGAACCATTCCACCATAGAGGTTTGTTATGTTCCTTATTAAAATAAGGGATGGCAGTTCCAATATTGGAAGCATCTATTGTCTCTCCGTTATATATAATGCTACCGTTAGCAAAACTTCCACCTTGAAAATCAAGAATACATCCTTCCGGAACAGTAATAGTTTCACCATCAAGACAGAAATCATATCTAATTTCATAGATAGTATTAGGTTCATTAATCATCCATTGTTCAAGAAGATTAACTCCACCTACCCAATTCTTACGAAGAATCTTATAACCCATACCACTATATGTAGATTCATCATAAGTTCTGTCTTTGAATTTAAGAACTTCATTAGAAACAGTTATATCTTCTTCATCCGGGTTATTGGTGATGTTCCTGTCCAAGAATTCTCCCTCCGTCCCGCTGAAATCCCCACGCATCACGGCTATCTCATAGGCGGAAAGGCCGTCATAGCCATACGTGGCAACCGGACTGCTTATCTTTATCGTCACGGTCCCGTCCTCGTTCACGCCCGTTTCCTCACCCTCATAGTAAGTGATGGCAAACACATAGTCTTTCCTCGAACGCATCAGGCAACGGTTATTGGAACGGTAATCCCACGGATGGGTCATCGGGTAGTCATTCGGGTGATTGCCGGGGTAACGGATGCCCATTGCAGCAACAGAAGGCGTTCCCGTGCCTTTCACCGGGAGCAGGTTGTTATAGTTCTTCACCCAAATGGCCTCCAATGAATAAGCCCCTTCCGGAATATCCTGTGGCATCTGTGCCACCAATGTGCCGCCTTCCGCTATAACGTCTACGGCATATTTCTCATAATTGCCTATCAGAAACAACTTCACCAAGGCGCGTGAAAAGTCCTCCGGCACTTGGCTTGTTCCTTTGAAGATACTCCACTCAATCTGGATAATCCTGTCCTTATATACGTATATCATAAACGGTTATGCCTGTTGGTTAAAGTTCGACGTTGCCAGTTTCAGAAACAGGTCCCCCGCTTCCTGGTTACCCCGGCTGATTTCCGTCAGGCCGGCGCAATAGTTCACCACGGACTCACGCAGCAAATGGGGGATGTCCAGCGTGTCACCGCTTTCTTCCGTCACAACGGACGGCAACGGGACGTACAATGCCCGTTCCACTTCATGATTGTCTTCACCCGCAATGAAATATTCCATGACGCGCTTGCCGTCCTCCCGGTGCCCGAACACACAGACGGGCTTCAACGGGGTGCCACGGGTGAACCCGTTCCGTTGCATCAGGCCGGTGGCACTCCCTTCCTCCGCAGCCGAAGTAACAGCCCGGTTCCAGGAAACCAGCTTGAAACCGACAAGACGGAGGAAATCATCGGGGAGCACGACGTATCCGCTCCCGTCCGTATCCGCCACCTTCTCATCCGTTCCAAACGCCAGCGCATCCGCATTGAGCAGGGAAACCGGGCACATTTCCACGATGGCACGTGCCGCTTCGGGCAGCCTGGCACGGATGATTTCATCCAGTTCCATGTTGTCCGTGCTGCTTTCCAGGTATTCGCTCTCCGCCTGGTTCTCGTCCAGCGTGATGCGGACCTCTTTCAGCAAATCATCTAAAAGTACCCGTTCCATGTCCCGGTCAATTGATGTTCGGAAAACGCACGCCTTTTGCCGATGCCTCGGCCGATATTTCGCCCGGTGTCGTCAGCTTCTCCCGGTCGCTTCCGCACTTGTCCACCAGATATTCGATGGCCTCCTGCCAGGTGTCGATGCCTTTCACGTCCTTCAACTGCGCCGCCTTGCCCGGTCGTCCGCTACGCTTTCCACCCGCTTTCCCGCTTTCCTGCCCGGACTGCACCTCCATGCGCCTGTAGATACGGCCATACATGCCGCTCGCCTCCAGGGCTTTCACCTCGTCATCGCTCCTGGCTATATACATGCTTCCTCCTTTGGCACAGGGAGTGAAACGGAAACGCTTGTCCACGCCGTTCACCGGCAGCGAAAAGGATATGTTCAGATTGGAAAAATATCTCATTGCATTTGAATCTCGTTGATACGTTTAAAAAGGAAGCGCGGCACCAGGTGTCCCCGGTACCGCGCCCCGGGGCTTAATCACACCGAAGAAAGGCATTCTCAGAGGCTGGCCAGTTTCACGCGGGCATGGGCCTTCGGGTAAACCAGGTAGCAGCAGCTTGCCTCCTTCATCACCACGGCACGTGTGTCGCGTTTGGCCAGTTGGGCCATGTCGTACTCCTTGCGGTTCCATGACAGGAAAGTCTTTTTGCGGAGGTACTCCGGATCGATGACAAACATCTCGTCGCTCTTCTCGTTCATGTCCATCAGTTCGTGGTGCATGACAAGCAGTTTGCCGAAATTGCTGTCGAACGAGGTGAACTTCAGTCCCCAGCGTTCAAACTCCTTCACGACCTTGAAGCGCTCGCTCTTCATCTTGGCCAGCGTGGCCAGGAAGTCCGAACCGGCAAAGCCCACCTTCGTCCCGTTGCCCGAATCATTGCCGGTGAACAGGTCTTTCAGGAAATCCACCATCTGGTCGTCCGTGATGGTCACCGAGCCCGAACCCGCCGACCCGATGGACATGTCCTTGCCTGCCATCCAGTAGATACCGCCGGTGAAATACACGTCCGCACCGCTCTTCTTCGGATCCTTGCCGCGCCCTCTGATGCCGAACAGGTAGCTGTTCTCCATGCCAAGACGCATGTCATAGATGCCGTCCTCCTCCATGTCGGAGAAATTCCAGTCGATTTTCTTGTCCCACATCTTGTCAAAGGTGGACTGTTCCACCTGCATCATGAACTTCTGGCAGAACTGGTCTTCCGGCGTGGGCAGGTTATAGAAGTTGCCGGTTTCCACATCGATTTCCGAAGCGGCACGGCCCATGCGGATGAGCACGGTGTCCGCCGCGATGGCAGGAACCAGGCTGTTGGTCCCGTCGCTGTTCTTCTTGCCGTTCACGGCAATGACGGTGGGATAGTTCGTCTCGTCGTTCTTGCCCACCACATACAGCATCAGGTCTTTGGTGTCTTCCGTGGCACCGTCTTCCTTGTATCCTTTCACGCCCACCACGCGGATAGTGTCAGTCAGGCTGAACAAGCTGCCGTCGTCCACCTGCACCGTGATAGAGCCTTGCCCGGAAGTCATCTCCGTCACGGCTGTTTTCACGGTGGTTTTGATAGGGCGTGTAGCCACGCTGTAATACTGCACAACCATGCTCCCGCTCCTCGATATCGTGCTGGCACTGCGCGTAATCTGGTCGATGGGGGTACGCATCGGGCGCATCTTCGTGATGCGTTTGTCCACTTCCTTGGCATAGTAATCCGGATCATCTTCCCCGGTCACTTCCATGCCCGTGGTGGCCGTCGCGCCACCGAGTGATTCGCTGATACTCGTGCCACCGCCTTCCATCGGAGTGGCTTCGCCGCCCATAGCGGTAGCGGCTGCCATGCATACGCCCGCTGCCGGGCCGGTCACAACGGCCAGCAGCATCAGCAATGCCTGGCCGGACCATTTGTAGAAATTCTTCACGTTCATCTTTTCCTGCTTCGTTTTTAATTGTTATTGATAGTTTTCATTAATCATCCCACACGCTTTTCCGGCGCCCCACAATCTTGTCCAGCCTGGAAAGCAGCGGGTCTTCCCGCCGTCCGCTTCCGCCCCCGCGCCCGCTTTGCGAAATGTCGCCGGGCATTCCTGCCGCCTTGGCGCGTTTCCGCCTGTTCAGTTCGATGTTGGCGTTACGCCCGGCCACCTCGCCTGCCTGCCGCGCCTCGGCCACGCGGGCATTGGCATCCTGCTGCATCAGGTCGTAATTGGCCGCTTTCATCAGCATCATCCAATCGTCCTTGGAGATGTCATTGGTGATGATGCGGTCCAGCAGGCCGCCGTCGCCATACAGGTAGGAATAAGCCTTCTCCGCGTCTTCATCGGTAAACCGCCCTTCCGCCTTGGCCGTATCCAGGTCGTCAAGCATCTTCTGCATGTTGGCTTCGGCCTGCGCCTGCAGTTCCTTGTTCCTGGCCTGCTTTTCGGTGTACTTCGAGAAGGCTTCGGCAAATTCCCTGGCCTTGGCCTCGTCGTTCAGGGCTTCACGGAAATCGTTGCCGTATTGCTCGATGAGGTATTCCATCGGGTTGCCTCCCTTGCGCATCACCATCAGGAACCCGGCACTGCGGGGGTCATTGGCAAGCAGCTCGCCCAGTTCGCGCTGGGCTTCGTCACTTCTGTCCATTCTGTCCCATTCGTCCCCCAACGCACCGTAGAACGCATCCTCGTCGTCTGCAGGCAAGTCCGGATAACGTCGGGAAAAACGTTCCGTGAACTGTTCCCGTCTTGTCCTTTGGTTTTGGTTATCAGCCGATTGTATATCTTTCTCTTCTGCCATAAGGATTCTTATTTTCCACAAATGTAACGAGCCGGTTCCACGGCCTGACGATAAAAAATGCCACTTGCGTGGATTTTCGTAAATTTGGTGCAGGGATAACAATGTAATTTTAAGAACAGGGCCGTCCATGAGAAAGAAAGGAAGTGTTTTCGTCCTGTCGGATAACCGGGACAGGGATTTGCTGAGAGCATACAACGAGCAGGTGGCAAGGCAACTCCGGCTATACGGGCGTGTCATCCCGACCGGGCTGATGGAAAATGTCGTAAACTCCGGGGCATCCCGTTTCTGGGTGTCTTCCGAAAGGGCCTGCGTCATCGTCTACCGTATGGAGAAAGGGGAATCAATCGGGTACATGAAACAGAGCAAGCTCAGGTTCTACACGGAGTTGTACAAAGCTTTCTGCGCTTACCGGGAAAGACACCCGGAGATGCAGTGCGTCAAGCACATCGTGGAACTGGTCGTCATGCAGCCCGCCCCCTGCTTCCCTGTCACGCCGCGCGTGGCACGCAACATCATCGAAAGAGCCAGAAGAGTATGCCGGGAAGAGAAAATAAACAGGTGGAGAGGAAGGTAATCGTTTCCGCACTGTTGGTCAACGCTTACCTGTGGCTGCCTGCCGGTGCGGCACATTCCCTGGCCGCTTCCACGGGATCGGGCTGGCACACCCATCTGCTCAGCCAGTGGGCACACACCGGACTGTTCCACATGGCACTGAACCTGTATGTGCTGTGGTCCATGCGTTTCACATGGAAGGAACTGTTGGCTGCCTACCTGGTTTCCATACCGGCCACGTTCGCCTCCATTTCCGGGGCAGTGGGGTTCAGTTCGGTCATCTATGCGCTGGTCGGGATGAAGCTGCCTCAAACACGGGCACGGGCGCGGGATTGGGTGCTGTTCCTGTCCCTCAATGCAGCCACAGCCTTTATACCTTCCATCGCTTTCGGAGTACATGCCGTGGCATTTGTCATGGGACTGTTATACGCCAGAATTAAAACAGTTGGGAATGGATACAGAAGAGCTTGTCAGGGAAAATGAACACAGGATGGCCGTGATGCACGCCCCGTTCAACCCCATTACGGGAGAAGGTTCCCCGGGAGAAAGGAAAGAGGCATACATAGAAGACCTTTTCCCGTACCACATGAGGCTTCCGCTGCCCATGCTGAATAACAGGCTGGTGCGGCTTATCCTGAAATCGGGAAGCATCGGAGCGTTCTGCCAAAGCCGGTACCGGAGGTACGACCCGGAGACGCGGGAGAAGGTCGTCCGGGAGTTCATCCGGGTGAGGTGCCGCCATGACTTCCCGTTTTATGCCTATGCCTACAATGAAATCAAGAACAAGGACGGAGGGAAGAACATCCATTTCCGGCTGAGCTATCCGCAGCGCTATTTATTCTCCGTGCTCGAAAAGATGCGGCTGGAGGGCAAGCCCATCCGTGTCATCCTGCTCAAGTCCCGCCAGTGGGGAGGCTCCACGCTGGTGCAACTGTACATCGCCTGGATCCTGCTTTTCCACAAGGAGGGATGGTATTCGGCCATCGTGGCGCAGGACGGGACCACATCACGCAAAATCAAGGCCATGTACAGCAAGGTGCTGGAAACCCTTCCGCCCTGGCTTATCCGCTGCCCGGAGGGGGCCAGGCTGGCTTTCACCCCCTACGAAGGCTCGCAACTGGACAGCATCATCACCTACGGGAAGGGGACAAACATCACCAAGGCACGCGACACCGTCATTACCGTAGGCACTTACAACAATCCAAATGCCGGACGTGGCGGGGACATCTCCTGCGTACATTACTCCGAAGTAGGATTGTGGGAAGACACCGAAGGCAAGAAACCCGAGGACATCATACGCTCCATATCTTCATCCCTCCTGTTCGCGCCGCTCACAGTGGAAGTCATCGAATCCACGGCGAACGGCATGGGCAACTTCTTCTACCGGGCTTACCTGGCGGCCAAGAAAGGGGACAGCAACCGGATTGCCGTATTCATCCCGTGGTTCCGTGCAGAACGCAACGAGATGCCCGTGGAAGACAAGGATGCCTTTGCCCGGTGGCTGCTGGAGAACAGGGACAATGACAACCCGCCGCCCGGGTGTCTGGATTCCGGCAGGTATTACTGGCATCTGTGGACGCTGGGAGCCACCTTCGAATCCATCCGCTGGTACACATTCAAGCGGAAGGAATACATCGACCATGAGGACATGATGGCGGAATACCCGTCCGACGACATCGAAGCCTTCCGCAACAGCGGGAAACAGGTATTCAACATCTACTATCTGGACAAGCTGAAGGAAACCTGCAGGCAACCGGTGCACGTGGGCGAGGTGCAGGGCGACGCAGTGAAAGGCAGGCGGGCGTTGCAGAACCTGCATTTCATGGACGACCGTAACGGGATGCTGAAGGTATGGAGCCTGCCGCAGCGGTTGGAACACCGCATCGCACGCCGCTGTCTGGTTGCCGTGGACGTCGGAGGCCGGGGCAAAGAGGCGGATTATTCGGACATCCTGGTACTGGACCGCTATTGGATGATGTACGGGGGAAGCCCGGAGGTGGTGGCCGAGTGGCACGGGCACACCGACCATGACCTGCTGGCATGGAAGGCGGCGCAGATAGCGGCCTTCTACGACAATGCCATGCTGGTCATTGAAAGCAACACCATCGAGACAAAGGACAATGACAACGACGGCGACCAGTCCGAAAACTCATATTCAACCAGATTGCCGGAGAGTACGGCAACCTGTATATCCGCAAAGCGTCCGAAGCGAAGATAGCCCGGGGGATAACCACCGAATACGGTTTCCACACAAACCGCAAGACGAAACCGATGGTCATCTCCAACCTCGTGGCCTGTGTGCGCGACCTCTCCTACATTGAACGGGAAATAGAATCCATCGCGGAGTATTCCGTTTATGAAAAGAAAGACAACGGTTCGTTCGGAGCGGCAGAAGGCCACCACGACGACCGTGTCATGACACGCGCCATCGCCCTGCACATCTGTTTCAACGGAATGGACCTGCCGGCCGTCATAAAGCCGCAACCCAGGAAAACGAAAACGGTTGTACGGACCGAAGCAAGCATATAACAATCAAAAACTGACAACAATGAGAATTATCAGAAGAATCAAGGCTTTCTTTCTACTGCTGGAAGCCGACCGTGAACTGAAACGGGCCGCCAGACAGGCAGACCGCATGCATCTGAAAACCGGAAGAAGATACTATGTCCTTCCAAACACCCGCCACCGCCTGCACGCCTACTGTTGGGCTGACATCAAGCGGATGCGCCGTGCAGGGATGTTTTCCAACCGGGCCACACAGGCCGACTTCATCTTTGAATCGTTCTACTATACGCCCGGTCATCCCGGCGGGGACGTGTTGCCACCGCACCGCAGGAAGCAGAAACGCCATGCCTGGCTCAACTATGTGGCGCAGGTAAGGCATCTGATTTGAAAAATCATCCTCCATCCCATAACAATTAAATGGCTTGCCGGTTTATAGCCCGGAAAGACCTAAGGACAATGAAGGCGACCACCATCAGGCCGCCTTTCTTTATGCCTGGCCGCCGGTCTGCTGCGCAGGCAATGCCCCCTGCTGCGCCAGCATCTGCTGTTGTTGCTCCAGTTCCTGCTTTTGCACCTGGATAAGCTGGAGCAACCGGTCCCCGAAAGGGAACGCACCCACCTGCAACATCTGCTCGATGGTAATCTGCCTGGCATTGAGCAACTGGAGCAACAGTTCGTTGTTCAACGCACGGTATACCGGCGTGTCGTAACTTTCCGAGATAGCCAGATCAAAATCTATTCCTCCCATCGTCTGCGGGTCATAACGTACCACAGCCGATTTCCCGGCCACTTTTACTGTCATGGGCTCATCGTAGAACTGCTGGATGTTCTTCAGCTTCTTTCTGGTATCCGCCGCCAGGAAGCTGGAATACGTTTCCAACAGGTCAATGACTGACGTGGAAGCGTTGTTGGCCTGCTGCTGATACAGTACCCCGCTGGTTCCCGCAGCCGGCTGCTTGCCCTGCAACGCGCCGTGCACCCCGCTCACGTCGTCCATAAGCTGCATCTGCATCTGAATCATGTCCTGCAACCCGGCAACCTTGCTGCTGTTCACCAACTGCTGGGGCGGTTTGGCACCCTCCTTCAGCTTCAGTTTGATAACACCGTTGAAACGTGTCCACTCCTCGGCTATGTCCTCTATGTTCATGTCGTCCGGGATGCTGCTCTCGTCCACCACCAGTACTCCCTTGGCAGAAGCCTTCACGATAAAGTCGTTCAGGATAATGTAGTGGTTGATGTAACGCTGCTGGTCGATAATGTCGGCCACAAACGGATGAATCTCCCCGTCAATATAAGGATATGCCTTAATCGTATAGGGATGTTCCCCGTGTGCGTAAGGCGATTCACCCTCTTCCAGCACGTCCCCGAATGGAGAGAGGAAACGGTAGTGCCAGTAGCTTTCAATGGTGTATTCGAATTCTATCAGCGGGACCCGGTCTTCGGGCATGTAAAGGCGGACATTCCCATTCCCGTCCAACAGATAGTTCCCCGCAGCATCCTTCATGCGGTTCTCTTCCATGCGGGCGGCATTCTCCTGCCTGATAGCCGCCAGATTGTCGTATGAATCAATATATGCGTCGCCTTCCAGCCAGTCGTGGCACCACAAGGCTCTGCGTTGCTCCTGCGTCCACACCTCGATGACACGGCACAGGGACAGGTCGTAGGGTTGCAGAAACGACACATAATCATTCATGTTCCGGTGGAAGGTGTCGATATAATTGGCCAGCACATCGCGGTTGCGTGCCTTTTTATATATGTCCTCCAGCCGTTGCAGGTCTGCGTCGCTGTGCGCGAATGCCGAAGCCAGTTGCCCGAAGGTGATGTCGTGCAGTTCGCCGACGATACTCACGTCGTCCATGCGTATGTCGTTCATCTGCCCGTCCATGAAGAAGAAGTTGGGATTCACATTGTCTGTCCAGCAATCCTGCCTGCCGCCACGCATCGAATACACCTCTTTCTGCACGGCCAGACCGCCGATGAGGAATTCCTCGAACATACGGGCATCCAGTTCCTTCTTGTCGTTCAGCTTGTTGTTATACTCCAGGACGGTGCTCATCGTTTCGCCCAGCTTCTGCTCTTCCCGGTCGCGGGCGATACACACCGGGGTCTTCTGCTGGTTGCGGTACACACCTATGACCACACGGGCCAACCTTCTGATAAGGTTGTTCTTCAACGGGATGTTCCCTTGCATACGGATGTATTCTTCCTCCGTGATGGTACGCCCGCAATATTCCACCGGGTCGCCCCACTGGTCGCCATACATATACCGTTTGTTGCGCTCGCGCTCCTTGCGGTAATGGTCCATACAGTCCCAGGCGCGGGCGGCACGGAACAGGATGTCCGTATGCCGCTTGTCGCTCCGCTGCTTTTTGTCGTAGGCCACGGTGTCCGTCTGCGGCAACGGCTCCTTGGGTATCAGTTTCCTTCTCGCCATTTTTTCTGCTTTTTGCTGCAAAAGAAATGGTTACGGGGAAAGGACGGCTATATAAAGTGATACACGTGCGGGAATATCATTCTTCCAACTTCTAGGAATACCGTATCTTGTATTTTGCGGGCGGCATATTGCCACTGGGCAACGTGCCGCCCGCTGATAATTTCAGACCTCACAATCCTGCTATCTTAAGCTGTCCACCTGCTCCAACACCGAACGTTTCATCTCCGCCACCTGTTTCCGGAGTTCTTCCTTTTCCTTTGTTGACTCTTCCGGGAGTGTTTTTTCAATCTTCTGTATGCGGTCGATGACACGCTTCTTCCCTTTGAAGATAAGGTATTTCTTATATTCGTCGGAACGGTAAAGATTGTTCAGTTTTTCCAGGTAATCCAAATCGCCACGGGCAGCCTCTTGCCCATATCCGCGCAGTTCCTTCCCTACTTCCTCATAAAGGTCGTAGAGCTTGTAATAACGCTCGTTCACCTTGCTGAAGGATGAACGGTCGTCGCTGGCATCGTTGAAGAACCGGTTCAGTACCGGAGTGTTGTACCATTGCAGGGCATCACTCTTTTCTCCCTTTATTACGCTCTCGACACCGCCGAGTAATACCTTGCCCGCTTGGCTGAATGTCTTGGTCATGCCGCCGAAATAGGATTCGAACAGATGCTCCACTTTGGCCGGATTCCAGTTCATGATGGGTTCCAATACGTCTGCCCGCTTGTACTTGTCGCCTCCGGCCAGTTCGTTGGTCCATTCCGACAGCTTCACCAGCCATTCTGCCGTACTGTTATAGGCTTTTGTCCATTCCGGCATGGTCTCATTGAAAGCACTCTTGCGATAGACAGGTTTGCCGGTGAAGTCCTTGTTTTCGTGTATCTCCCAAAAAGGACTGAGCGCGTCCGGCATCAGCGTTGTAACCAGGTCACCGTTGTTCCCCAACGGATTGATTGGAAGAAGTTCTGTAATTTGATTGATAGCCTGATAGGCGATCTCTCCGCCTGTCAAACCGTCTTTACCGACAGTAGCCTGGTAGGCCATTTCTCCCAATCCGTAAAAAGCCCTCAACTCAATAGGAAGAGGAATGGTTACAAACTTGCCATTTCCGACATAGATGCAAAGGTTGTTTCTTCTTACCCATTCCGGAAGGTTCCCGTAATAATCATCATCGCCGCCTGGCAACAGGGAAATGGCAATGCCGTTCAATACGGGTAACAGGAATCCGGCAGAAGCAAATCCTCCCAGCGTGGTATAAAACGCTTTCGGGTTCTTCTTTGCCAGGCGGCTGAAGTTTGCCAACGATTGAACCCCGGCATTGAAAAACAGGTACAGGTTGCGGAACAGTCCCGAAGTCCACCCGAACACGCCGCTTGTCTCGGCACCTGCCCCTTTCTTGTTGAAGTTGACCGTTACCTCTTTGGCGTCGTTCACCGATTCCGTGATACTCTTCCCCTGTTCCCTTGAAGTCATGTAGGCGGTGAACCGAGAAACATCCTCCGCCCAGCGGTTCATCATGCTGAAGAATTGTGCCGATGCACGTACCGCACGGAAATAGTCCTGTTTGCCGGTCATCCTGTTAATCTCGCGGCTTACCATCTTCTTGTAATCGTCCACGCTGTGCAGCGATGTATAACCGGTTTCCCCGCCATTGGCAAGGAATTCCTCAAACAGGACATCATCCGCATTGTTCATGTCCGTTTTCCCCCGGAGGTTCCGGGCGATGACCCGCATGGCACGCGGAATGTTCTTTGTAAACTGACCGGCGTATTCGCTTCCTTCCTTAATGTTCACGGCTGATACGGCGAAAATCAAGTCGCGCGAAAGATTGCTGAACACGAATGCCGGGTTGCGGTTCGTGAAGTTGGCTGCCAACTGACGGTTGAAACGGCTGATTCCTTCCAGCAGCTTGTTGGTTTCCACGGACGGATTGGTCAGCCCGTTCACTGCCTGTGCTGCCCGTGGGTTCCCGTTCACAAAAATGAGATAATCCTTCCCGTTGCGTTTCACGTTCACCACATGCTCCTTCGCCTGCCGTTTGCTGATGCGGTAGTCGATGTTCAGGCCTTCTTTCACACGGGTGGCCTCGCCTTTTTTCTCCAACATATTCATCCGCCCCTCATGCTCCTCCACTTTCCGGGCAATGGTATCGGCATCGTCATTCTCTTCAATGTCAGGGTATGAAAGCACCCATTCACCCGTGCCGGGATCTTTCACATACCACGCCTCGCGTACCGTCAGCACATCCGTCGGGTGGTTGATGGCCATGTTCAGGAAGTTCTGTTTCATCAGATTCCGGTTGCCTTGATGGATGGCGCTTTCCGCCATGTTTCCGATGGTTGCAAACGGGTCATTGGCCATTGAACGGCGGCCTTTGGCTGACTTCAGCACAGAGTTTACAGGAGAGGTTTCCGAACTCAGATACTCAAATACATCTTCCGCCGTCTGCTCGTCCCAGCCTCGCAGGGGAATGTAATTGTTGAACATCCCGGTCACCTTGTCGTATGTGTCTTTGCTCATCATGCCACTTTCATAAGATTTGCGGAGCGTTTCTTTCGTGGCGGCGTTCACCTTGTCCCAAAGAGGCCGGGTGTCAAAACGAGCCTCGAAATCCTTCACCATGTCCTCGGCATTGGCCTTGAAACCTTTATCCTCTTCATCGTATTTTTCATCCAAGGCTGTCAGGCCGGAATAATCTTCATCCAGGTGCCGGGCCAGCCGTTCCTGATAATATTGGTCTTTCTCTGCGTCAATCTTGGCTTTCCGACTGTCATAGTCCGCTTGCGTGATGCCGCCCTGCCTGTAGAGTTGTTCCAATTCCGCATATAGCTCTTCATAACGATGGTCGGCTTCTTGTGTTGCATCCCGCTGCGCGAACACTTCGTTCCGTTCCAATCCGTGCTTTGCCACCATGTAGTCGATGATTCCCTGATAGGTTGCTCCTTTCTTCATCAGTTCGGACACTTCCTCAAGCATTGGCTTGAAATACTTCTCGCCATACACCTCCTTTTCACGTGTGCTCTTGCTTGACATCTGGTTCTCGGCCATATAAGCATTTTCATAACCCCTCAGCTTGCTTCCGGAGTATGCTTCCACAACTTCCTGCAGGCGTTTCAAGGCAAGCATACTGTCTTGGTAAGCTTCCTGCGCCTTGAAGCGGTTACCGGTCACAGCGCGGTTATAAGCCTCACGGTTCCCGTCGTCAGTTGTCTCACCGTCAGGAGTTTCGCGGAAAAGAAGATTTTCTTCTTCGTTGTCTTGCAGGATTGAGAGCAACTTCGTATCTTTGACCTCTGAGATAGGGG